>CAZGLU010000216.1:0-4032 GCA_964526095.1 uncultured Anaerolineaceae bacterium
GCCGAGGCCGAGCACGGCGCCGATGGCGATGACCGGGCCGGCGACGACGATCAACAGCGCCAGGGCGCCGCCGAGCACGCCGATCGCCGCCCCGACGAGGATCGCCTTGGGGCGAGGGGACTGTACAAGGGAAAGGGCGTTGAACATCGGTTTCCAGTTCTGCCGCCGCGTCGCGTGTGCGGCGCGGCGGCTCGTGTCCTATAGCTTATGCCCCGACCAGGTCTTCGGGGCGGATCGGGATGCGGCGCAGGCGCTTGCCGGTCGCGTTGTAGATCGCGTTGAGCAGCGCCGGGATCGTCGTCGGCACGCCCATCTCGCCCACACCCTGCGGCGGCGCGCTGCTCGGCATGATGTGGACCTCGATCGGCGGCACCTCGTCGAAGCGCAGGATCGGGCAGTCGTGGAAGTTGCTCTCCACCACACGCCCGTTTTCGATCGTCACCTGGCTGCCGAACGCCGCCGACAGCGCGAAGATGATGCCCCCCTCGATCTGCGCCTTGACCATGTCCGGGTTGATCACGCGGCCGCAGTCCACCACGCACACGATGCGATGGATCGTGATCTTGCCATCCTCCGCAACGGAGATCTCATGCACCTGTGCGACGTGCGTTACCCCGAAGGTGGAATGTACCGCGATCCCACGTGCGCGGCCACTGGGCAGGGGATGTTCCCACCCGCTCAGCTCCAGCGCGCGCTCCATGACCGTTATGCGCGGCGAGTCGCCATAGCTCCAACCCCGGCTCTCGATGATGTCGAACCCGGAGGCGGCGGCTACATCGTCGATGAAAGTCTCGTTGACGAGCGCGTTGGGGAAGTTGTCGACCGAGCGCCACGGGCAGGTAGGGATCCGGTCCGAGCGCTGGCGGCTGTCCACTGCCGACGTTTCGGGGTCGATCTTCTTGTACTTCAGGTGATACGTGAGCGGGTGATAGTAGCCGTGCCGGATGTCGTCCGCGCGCGACCAGAAGAGCGTGATCGGCGCGTCCACCTGCAAGGCGATCTGTACCGCCTCGACCACGTAATCGGCCACCAGACGGCGGCCGAACGCCCCGCCTATCAGCGTGGTGTACAGGGTGACCTCGCCGAAGTCCAGCCCGGATGCCTCCACCGCCCGGCCCAACGCCTCCTGCCGGTGCTGGGTGGGCGCCCAGACGTTCAGGTGGCCGTTGGAAAAGTGCGCCACGCAGCACATCGGCTCCATGGGCAGGTGCGCCAGGTAAGGGATCTGGTAGGCGGCGTCCACCACGACGTTCGCCGGGGTGCCGTCGTCCATCGACTCGATCTCGGCGCGGGCCTGCTCGCCAAGCATCTCGAAGAGGCCCTCGCTGCTCAGGTCCGCGTTCTCGCCTTCGTCCCAGGTGATGTCCAGCGCGGCGCGGCCTTGCAGCGCGTTCCACGTGCTGTCGGCCACGACCGCGATACCCCGGTCGATCTCGAACACGTGCCGCACGCCCTCGACGGCTTCGGCGGCGGTGGCGTCGAAGCTGGCGACGCGCCCACCGAAGACCGGGCAGCGTGCCACCACGGCGTACAGCATCCCGTCGATCCGGATGTCGCTGCAAAACTGCGCCGTCCCGGTGACGAAACCGGGGTTGTCGATCTGCCCCATCGGTGTGCCGATGAGCTTGAAGTCCGCCGGGTTCTTCAACTCGACCTCGTCCATCGCGGGCACAGGCATCGTCGCCGCGGCCTCGGCTAACGCGCCATAGCCGAGCCGCCGCCCGCTCTCGTCGTGGATCACCTCATGGTTCTCCGCGCGGCAGGTCGAGGGGTCCACGCCCCACTGCTGCGCCGCCGCCGCGATCAGCATCATACGGGCCGCCGCCCCGACTGCGCGCAGCACGTCATAGGAGAGCGAGATGCTGCGGCTGTCGGAGGTCACCTGATTGCCGTAGATGCCGCGCGGCAGCGCCTGCACCGGCCGGATCATCTCCCAGTTCGCCTCTAACTCCTCGGCGATGATCATCGGCAGCGCGGTCTGGACGCCCTGGCCCATCTCGCTGCGGAACACCTGGATCGTCACCGTGCCGTCGGGCGCGATGCTTAGGTAGGCGTTCGGCTCGTAGGTCGGGCCGCCCTCCTGCGCGGGGTAGGCGGGTGACGCGGGCGGCGCGGTCGAGGCCAGGGCGCGGGTGGGCAGCTCGAAGCCTAGCACCAGCCCGGCGCCGCTCGTCCCGGCGATCTTCAAGAAGTGACGGCGTGTCAGGTTGGTCATGCTGCACCTCCTCCTTCGGCCGCGCGGTGGATCGCCCGGCGGATGCGGCTGTACGTCCCGCAGCGACACAGAACCCCGCGCATGGCGGCATCGATCTCCTCGTCGGTGGGGGACGGGTTCTCGGCCAGCAGCGCGGCGGCCTGCATGATCTGGCCCGGCTGGCAGTACCCACACTGCGCGACGTTCTCCGCGATCCAGGCTTGCTGGACCGGGTGATCCCCGTTTTCGGACAGGCCCTCGATGGTGACGATCTCGCTCGTGCCGACCTCCGAGACTTTCAGCATGCACGAGCGCACGGCCTTCCCGTCCCGATGCACGGTGCAGGTGCCGCATAGGCCGATCCCGCATCCGTATTTCGTCCCGGTCAGGCCGATGGTGTCCCGCAGGACCCACAGCAGCGGGGTATCGGGATGGACGTTGACGGTGTAGCTCTCGCCGTTGACTTGGAGGGTAAACTCAGCCATCAGCTTCTCCTTACTGGTCGGCGAACGATGGGCGCGCTGGCGCCAGTCGATCGTGGTGGCGGCGACGATTCTATCATGCCGGTTCCGAACTTTCCCGGCGCCGTCGCCACGTCTGGATGACGGACGCCGCCGCGACCCCCAGCCACGTCGCGGCGCTGAGGGCCGCGCCGAGGCGGAAGGTCCACGGCCGGTAGGTGAGCGTCAGCGTATAGCTTCCGGGGTCAGGCAAGGCGACCGCGCTCAGGCCGCCGTAGGCGCGCAGCAGGTCGACCGCCTCGCCGTCCAACGCCGCATCCCAGCCAGGGTAGTGCGGCAGCGCGAGCGTCAGCACGGCGGGCGTGGATGTCTCGACGCGCACGGTGATCGCCTCCGGCGCGCAGCGCGTCACCTCGGCGCGGCCCGCATCCTGCGGCGCGAAGCCGGGCAGATCGCCGCCCGGCTCCCGGTCGAGGATCACGAGCTGCCGGGTGTCGTAGCTCGCCTCGCGCAGCAGGCCGAGGGCCTCGGCGTCGCCCGCGACGACCGTCGCGCCGTAGGTCAGGTGTGCGAAGCCGCGCGGATCGTCCAGTTCGTGCACGTTGTACGGGCCGTATGGGTCGCGCTCGCGGGCGGTGACCGTGCTGGGAACGGGCAGTTCGTTCCAGTCCGTCAGCACGTAGCGCACGGCCAGCAGGTCCCAGGTGCGCGCGTCGGGCAGGTCGAGGATGCCCTCGATCGCCTCCAGCCGCAGCGGGCTGATCCCTCGGATGTCCGGCACGGCGTACAGCGAGCCGAAGTTGTCACGCAGGCCGCGGGCCGCATCGACGCGCGCGCCGGGCGGCAGCGCCTCCCGCAGCGTCCCCGCGACGGCGGGCGTGGGCAGCCGGTCGCGGGCCGGTACCGGCTCGTAGTTGGGCGTGCCCATCGTCACGCTGAACAGGTCGAAGACGACCACGCCCAGCAGCAGGGCCGCGCCGGTCGCAGTGGCCGGGGCGCGCAGCAGCCGGGGTAGGACCGCGAGGCTGAGCAGCGCCAGCAGGGCCGCGAAGGACGCCGATCCCAGCGCCGCCGGGTAGCGCCCGCCCTCCGTGCCCAGGTGCGCCACGAACAGCACCAGCGCGAGCGCGACCGTGAGCGCGAGCAGGGCGCGCAGCCCGCGCCGCAGCGCGCGTGCGGCTTCCGGAGCGTGCGGCGCGCAGCCGAGCAGGTCTGCTGTGCCGAGTCCGGCGAGGACGCTTACCCCCTGCGCCACGACGAACGCGGCGCGTTCCTGCCCCCGGAACCAGCTCAGGCCGGGCAGCAGCAGGTAGCCGGCGTCGTACAGCACCGTGCCCGCGCCGAAGCTCAGGCCCAGCGCCAGCAGGACGGCGACGC
>CAZGLU010000216.1:4042-6546 GCA_964526095.1 uncultured Anaerolineaceae bacterium
ACGCCGAAGAATGCGCTGTGCGGGGCGCGCCGCCCCACGGCCCAGATCGCCAGGACGAGGCCCGCGATCCCGAAGTAGAGCGGGGAGAACAGCGTCAGGAACGACGGCAGCACGGCCTGTATGAGGTCACTGAACGGGAAGCCGTTGCCCTTCGCGTCGAAGCCCATCCCGGTACGGGTGGTGTGCCCCAGGTATTCCAGGCCGGGCAGCAGTTGCACCGCCGCCAGCGCCCCGGCCAGCAGGCCGAACAGCGCCGCCGCCGCGACGGTCAGCCGCGCCCACTCGCGCCAGCGATCCGGCCCGCGCCACAGCCGGTAGGCGAGGAAGGCCAGCGCGACGTACAGCGTGAACAGGCTCGTCTGCGGGTGGCCCGCCAGCAGCGAGAGGCCCATCCCCACGGCGGCCAGCATCAGGCACGGCCAGCCGGGGCGCGCGGCGCGCGTGGCCTCGAACAGCGCGAGCAGGATCAGCGGCAGCCAGATCCCCGCCTCGAGGATCGCAAGCTGAAGCTGCGGGTAGCCGCTCAGGTAGCCGCCGTAGCCGAACGTCACGGCGGCGACCAGCCCGCCCGCGACGCTCGCCACCAGCGGCACGTCCAGGTCCCGCGCGGTCACGCGCCGCACGAAGGCGTACATCAGCAGCGTGCCAAGCAGGACGTGCAGCGCCATCTCAAGCTGCAACGCGCCGTACAATGCGCCGGGCGAGGTGTCGCCGGACAGCGTCACGAGCGCGACGGTCAGCAGGCGCGGCGGGTAAAACACCGCCGACTGCGTATCCGCCAGGAACGGGTGCCCGGCGTTGTTGTACGGGTTCCACAGCGGGACCTCGCCCGCCGACAGGCGCTCGACCTGGTAGCCGAAGAAGGCCACGAACTGCCCGGAGAAATCGCCCTCGACCAGCGAGACGGCGTCCCGCACTTGCGGCGTCAGGATGCGCCAGAAATACAGCAGCCACAGCGCCACGAGCACCAGGACGGCCAGGGCATCGCCGGTGCGCGGGTGCGTCTGCTTGCGGCGGGCGGTCGAAGTGGGGCCTGCTTCCGTCATAGGGTCATCGGCTGAGCACGCGCTGAGTGGCCCCCACGGGCCAGCAGGGATTCACGGGACAGGGCCGGTGTCGCCGTGCGCGCTCACGATCAATTATGCCGCAGAAGCGCGGATTTGTCCGCGCAGGGCGCGCGTCGGGAATGGCCCGCGCGATGGGTGCTTCCGGCAGCTTAACGCTGTTTTTCACGCAGCAGCGCCGCGTAGAACTGCGCCGTGCGGGCGGCGATGTGGTCCCAGGTGAACCGCTTCGACAGCTCGCGGGCGTTGCGGCCCATTTGCTCGCACAGCTCCGGGTTGTCGGCCAGGTCCTCGATGGCGACGGCGAGCGCGGTCGGGGAATCGGGCGGGATGAGCCGCACCACATGGCCGCCTTCCAGTTCCGGCGTCTCGAACTCCGGATGGGTGGTGATGATCGTGCAGCCATGCGCCAGCGCCGCCATCAGGCTCCCCCGCCGGAACGATACGCCGTCCCGGTAGGGCAGGGCGATCAGGTCGCAGGCGAGCAGGTACGCGCTGACCTGCGGGTTTTCAAGGAAGTCGGTCCAGTGCACGTGGTCGAGCAGGCCAAGCTTCTCGATCAAGGCATCGATCTCGCGTGCATAGACGATGTTGGTCACGTCGCTTGTGCCCGTCCGCCCGCCGATCATGAGCAGTTCGACGGGCAGGCCGCGCGCCCGGGCGGCCTTCACGCCTTGCAGCAGCGTGTCGATCCCCTTGCTGGCGTTGAGGAACCCGAAGTAGCCCACGACGATGTCGTTCTCGGTGAAGCCGTGCTTCGCACGCCACGCCGCGCGGTCGTAGTCTGCGGGCGGCTCCGGCGCGATGTTCGAGCCGATCGGGATGTGTTCCAGGTGTTCCGCCGAGCGTACGGAGGCCAGCCGGTCGTAGTCTACCGAGTTGGTGACGATCACGCCGTCGCTGCTGCGCGCCAGCGTCAACACGGCCTGGTAGCGCAGCGGCCCGGCCTTGGGGAACAGGTAGGGCACCAGCAGGTCGTGGAAGGTGGTCACCACCGTGACGTTGTCCAGGCGCATGGGCAGCACATGGACGTACGCGGACATATTGTAGGCGGCGGCCTGGTATTGGATGTTGACTACGTCGAGTTTGTTGGCGTCGGCCCAACGCCGGATGCGTCCGAGCGTGCCCCAGCGCCAGCGGTGTGCGTCCGCCGTGACCCAGATCTTGCCGTTGGTTTGCGGCGGGGTGGCCCGATAGTCGGTGAAGACGAAGATCTCATGGCCCTGAGCCGCCAGTGCGCGGCTGAGCTCCTGCGTGAATGCTCCGACGCCGCCCTGCATGGGCGGGTACTCGCCGGTGATTTGCCCGATTCGCATGAGGTCCTTCTCAGTCCCTGGTAACGGGGGCGGCCCGCGCCTGCCCACCCGGCGACGCCAGCGCGCGGATCACCCGGCCATAGGTGGCGATGCGCTCGCGGCGCATGGCGCGGCAGATCGGAAG
>CAZGLU010000217.1:0-6529 GCA_964526095.1 uncultured Anaerolineaceae bacterium
GCAGAACCTGCAATCCCTCGCCCTGTATCCGTGGGTGTTCACCCCGGCGGTGGTCATCGTCGTCGTCATCCTGGCGTTCAGCTTCCTGGGCGATGGGCTGCGTGACGCGGCCGACCCCTTCACCATCTAGAGGCCGCCATGAAACCTGAGAACATCGTCGAGATCGAAGATCTGCAGGTGACGTTCCGCACGCTGGACGGGACCGTAAGCGGCGTGGATGGCGTGACCCTGGACGTGCGTAACGGCGAGACGCTGGGTGTGGTGGGCGAGTCCGGCTGCGGCAAGAGCGTGACGGCGCACAGCATCATGCGCCTGCTGCCCAAACGCAGCGCGAAGATCACGCGCGGCGCGATCCGGTTCCGGCGGCGCAACGGCGACGTGGTCGATCTGACGACCGTAGACCCGGAAGGCAGCCTGATCCGCGCGATCCGGGGCAACGAGATCGCGATGATCTTCCAGGAGCCGATGACCTCGCTCTCGCCGCTGCACACCATCGGAGACCAGATCACCGAAGCGATCCGGCTGCACCAAAACGTCTCCGAAGCGGAGGCGCAGGAGCGCGCGATCGAGATGCTGGAGGCGGTGCGGATCGGCAACGCGCGGGAGTTCATCCGCTCGTACCCACACCAGTACTCCGGCGGGATGCGGCAGCGCGCCATGATCGCCATGGCGCTGTCGTGCAACCCGTCCGTACTGATCGCGGACGAGCCAACGACCGCGCTGGACGTGACCATCCAGGCGCAGATCCTGGACCTGATGAAGCGGCTTCAGGCGGAGTTCGAGTCGGCCATCATCATGATCACGCACAACCTGGGCGTGATCAACGAGATCGCGGACCGGGTCGCGGTGATGTACCTGGGCAAGATCGTCGAGATCGCGGACCGCACGACGCTGTTCAAGCGCCCGGCACACCCGTACACCGTCGGCCTGATGCAGTCCGTCCCGGAGATGGGCCAGCACGAACGTAAGCGCCTGCACCCCATCCCCGGCATGATCCCGGACCCGTTCAACGTCCCGCAGGGGTGCCGCTTCCACCCGCGCTGCCCGGTCGCCAAGCCGACGTGCGGCCAGGGCGACATCCCGCTCGTCGAAGTCGAGCCGGGGCATTTCGTACGCTGTAACCTGTACACGGATTGAGCGCAGGCCATGACTGACCAAAACACGCTCCTGGAGCTGCATGACCTGAAAATGTACTTCCCCATCCGGCGCGGCCTGCTCAAGCGGACCGTCGGCTACGTGCGGGCAGTGGACGGCGTTTCGTTCGACGTGTGCCGGGGCGAAACGCTGGGGCTGGTGGGTGAAAGCGGCTGCGGCAAGACCACCCTCGGTCGCTGTGTGGTGCGCGCCTACAAGCCCACCGACGGCCGGATCATTTACCATTCGGCGGGAACCAAATCGGGCGACAGCCCGAACGGCACAGTGGACTTCGCGCAACTGAACGCACGCGAACTGCGGAGCTATCGCCACGAAATCCAGATGATCTTTCAGGACCCGTACTCGTCGCTCAACCCGCGCATGACCGTGCTGGACATCGTCGCCGAGCCGCTGATCATCCACAAGCGCAAGAAGGGCGACGACCTCAAGGCAGAGGTAGGCGACCTGCTGCGCCGCGTCGGGCTGCGGCCGGAGCACATGAACCGCTACCCGAACGCGTTCAGCGGCGGGCAGCGCCAACGCATCGGCATCGCGCGCGCGCTGGCCCTGCGCCCCAAGCTGATCGTGTGCGACGAGCCGGTGTCGGCGCTGGACGTGTCGGTGCAGGCGCAGGTCGTCAACCTGCTGCAAGACCTGCAGGCCGAACTGGGGCTGACCTACCTGTTCATCGCGCACGACCTGTCCGTGGTGCAGCACATCAGCAACCGCGTGGCGGTGATGTACCTGGGGCGCGTGGTGGAGCTGGCCGATTCCCGAGAGCTGTACGCCGCGCCGCGCCACCCGTATACCGAGGCGCTGCTGTCCGCCGTGCCTTCGACCAACCCCGAGGTCAGCCGGGAGCGGATCATCCTGACCGGCGACGTGCCCAACCCCGCCAACCCGCCGCGCGGCTGTCACTTCCACCCGCGCTGCCGCTACGCCCAGGCGATCTGCCGGGAGGAGGCACCGCCCTGGCGTACGTTCAACGGGCACGGGGTCGCGTGCCATTTCGCGGAAGAACTCTCGCTTTCAGGAGTCCATTGACGTGCAACAACCGACAAAAGAACAGCTTAAAGCCTGGCTGGCCGCTCCGGCCCCGGTCGACGATCTGCGCCAGGCGATCCGCCAATCCCCCACCGCCCCGATCTTCCTCAAGGGCCTGCGCGCCGTCATCCCAGACGTGACGGACATCCCCACGCTGACCTACACGCTGTACCGCGAGTTCGAGCACACCGGCGAGCGCCCCGGATTCGAGACGCCGTACTTCCTGAAGCGCGCCAAGCTCACGCGCGCCGTGCTGGAACTACTGCTCGGCGACGAGTCCATGCGGGACGCGGTGCACGACCTGATGTGGAGCATCTGCGAGGAAACAAGCTGGGTGATGCCCGCCCATGAGGAACAGGGGCCGGGCGTGTGGGAGCTAAACCCGACGCGCGAGCGCACGACCCCGCTCGGCGCGCACACGGCGCTGACGCGCGAGCCGGACGCGATCGACCTGTTCGCGGCGGAAACCGGCGCGTCGCTGGCCGAGGCGCTGTACCTCGTCGGGGACCGGCTTGCGCCGGAGGTCCGGCAGCGCGTGCGGCAGGAGGTCGAGCGCCGCATCTTCAAGCCGTACCTGGCCTACGCACGCGATCACTGGTGGTTCAAGGGCGCGCTGAACTGGAACGGCGTGTGCAACGGGGCGGTCGGGCTGGCGTTCCTGCGCCTGGAGAACGACCTGGAAACGCTGGCCGAGGCGCTGGCGCTGGTGCTGGAGGGGTTCGCCGCCTACATCGCGACCGGCTTCGAGGCGGACGGCGGCTCGATCGAGGGCGTCGGCTACTGGAACTACGGGCTGATGTACTTCGTCACCGTGGCGGAACTGCTGCGCGAGATCACGGGCGGGGAGCTGGACCTGCTCGCCGCGCCGGAGATGCGGGCCATCGCGGCGTACCCGCCGGGCATGGTGATCGTCCCGCCGAACCGCTTCATCAACTTCGGGGACGCGACGGAAATGCTCGCGCTGTCGGCGGGCGTCGTCAACCGGCTGGCGGAGCGCACCGGCGTCACGGAACTGCGCGCGCTGCTGGCGCCCGGCGAGGACGCGCGTCATCTGGAGGCCGAGGCCCGCGCCACCGACGAGGTCGTGGTGCGGCAGAGCGCCAACTACTATTCCAAGCTGGCGATCGACATGCGCGCGATCGCGTGGTGGGACGCCACGCAGCCCGTCCCGGCGCTGGAGCTGCGCGACTTCACGCTGCCGGTGGTGGGCGTGGTCAAGTACGTGGGGCGCACGGCGGCGGGCCGCCCGGTCGTGCTGGCGGCCAAGGCGGGCCACAACGACGGGCACCACAGCCACACGGACGTGGCGACGTTCATCTACAACGTCGATGGCGACAGCCTGATCCCGGACGCCGGGCGCGGCAAGTACAGCAAGGCGTATTTCCGCGCGGGGCGCTATGATAACGTCTTCAACAACTCGATCGGGCACAACGTCCCGCGCATCGGCGGCAAGCTGCAAGCGCCCGGCCCGGAGTTCGGCGGGACGCAGCAATTCCACGGCACGATCGTCGAACAGAGTCAACAGGGCGGCACCAAGACGGTCGGCATCGACTTCCACCGCGCCTACGACCTGCCCACGCTCACCGGCGCGCGTCGCACGCTGGTGCTCGACGCGGAGAGCGGCGTCGTGACGCTGCGCGACGAGTACGCATTCGACGGGGAGCCGCTTCCCATCGAGGAGGCGTTCGTCAGTTGGCACCCAGTCACGGTCGAGGGCCAGCGGGCGCGCATCACCGGCGAGCGCGCAGCGGTCACGCTCGACGTGCTGGAGCCGGCGGGCGCCGTGTTGAGGACCGAGAGCCTTGAGGAAGCGTGCCGTGCGAATGAGTTGGAGGGCGTGCTGACCCGGCTGGCGATCGAGCTACCGGTGGGCAGCACGTGTTTCACCATGCGTATCACCCCTACCGGTCTATCGTAAGCCGCTGAAAGGTCAAACCGTATTATGGGCAGCTCCACCCGGCACTCTGAGTTCCGCACGTTTCAGGACGAAAAGACGGGCCGCACCATCACGCAACTGACGGCCACCGGCAACAACGTGCATCTCTATTTCACCGAGAACTCGTTCACGCAGGGCAAGAACGAGATCGTGTTCGCGTCCGACCGCGATTCCGGCAAGGACCGCGCCCCCCATGAGGACCCGGAATACAGCCTGTACCGCATGGACCTCGACACGGGCGCGGTCGAGCGGCTCACCGACGATGTGCTGGGGTCCGCGCACGCCGCCACCAAAACCCCGGACAGCACGCTGATCAGCTACACGTCGCGGGATGGCAAGGTCAAGGCGCTGGACGTGAGCACCGGGCGCACCACGACGCTGTACGAGGACGGCGGGCCGTTCGCCATCGCCAGCGTGCCGTCGATCGCGGCCAACCGCCGCTACGTGGCCTTCTGCCGCAACGAGGTCAACGAGTCCCCGATCCATTACCACGGCGCGAATTACGCCGGGTTCAAGGAGCGTTATTACGAGATCAAGGACGGGCGCATCACCGTCGCCTACCTCGACGGCTCCGGCTGGTTCGACCTGTACCGCGACACGCACCAGCTCGGCCACTTCCAGTTCTCGCCGGACGACCCGACCTTCGGCACGTTCTGCCACGAAGGGCCGTGGAACCTCGTCACGCAGCGCATCTGGTACCTGGACTTCATATCACGCGAGGCCAGGCCGTGCTTCCGCCAGACCGAGCAGGACTCCATCGGGCATGAGTTCTGGACGAACGACGGCTACATCTTCTTCGACAACCGGGGTCCTGGCCACGACGGCACGATCACCTCGGACCGCACGCAGGCCGTGGTGACCGATGTACCGGTCAACGAGAACGTGATGGTGCCCTTCGTCGGGCTGATGGACCGCCAGGGCAACCTGGTCAAGCGCATTGATATGCCGTACTACTGCAACCACTACCACGCCAACCCGGACAACACGGTGCTGGTCGGGGACGATGTGGACGACCTCGTGCTGATCGACATCTCCGGCGAAACGGCCACGCTCGAGCCGCTGGCGCACCACAAGACGTCGTGGCACACGCAGAGCAGCCACTGCCACCCGACGTGGAGTTGGGACGGGAGCCGCATCCTGTACGCCTCCGACTACGGCGGGCGCGTGCAGTTGTACCTGATCGAGTTGTAGGTAAGGGAAGCTCATGACCGTTGTTCGCTCGCAGGACGCCCAACGGGCCGCGATCGCGGCGCGGCGCACGCGCTATCTGGCGCACACCGACGACCTGATGGTGACCGTGATCGACTTCGACGACGGCCCCGCCGCCGAGCCGGACCCGCCCCACAGCCACCCGCACCAGCAGGTGACGTACGTGGCCGCCGGGGAGGTGCTGTTCTTCATCGACGGCACGCCGCACAAGCTCGGCCCCGGCGACCTGATCACGATCCCGTCGAACGTGCCGCACACCGTCCAAACGCTGTCGGCGCACGTCCGGCTGGTGGACTCGTTCACGCCGATCCGGACGGATTTTCTGGAACCGGAAGCCTGATCCCCGGCGGCGACAGGCGCTTGCCGGTCAGTCCGTTTATTCGATGCCCCGGCGACCCCGCAGCCGGGCGCTCATGTAAGGAGTAAACCCGATCATGGAGATGCGCTATCCATCTCATCCCGAAGCCGTGCGGCACTTCAGCACGGAGCAGTTGCGCCGCGAGTTCCTCATCGAGCGCCTGTTTGAGGGCGGCGCGGTGACGCTCGTCTACAGCCACATCGACCGCGTGATCACGGGCGGCGCCTGCCCGCTCGGCGATCCGCTGGAACTCACCGCCGACCCGAAAGACCTGGGCGCCGCGTTCTTCCTGGAGCGCCGCGAGGTCGGCATCGTGAACGTGGGCGGCCCCGGCCAGGTGACCGTGGACGGGCAGAGCTACGCCATGCAGAAGCTGGACGGGCTGTACGTCGGGCGGGGCGCGCGCGAGGTGTGCTTCCTCAGCGGCGACCCGGCACGACCGGCGCACTTCTACTTCGTCAGCACCCCGGCCCACGCCAGCCACCCCACAGCGCACATCCCGATCAGCGCGGCGGAGCCGAACCACCTGGGCGACCTGGCCCACTCCAACGAGCGCACGATCTACAAGTACATCCACCCGGACGGCGTGCAGAGCTGCCAGCTTGTGATGGGCGTGACGCTGCTGGAGCCGAACAACATGTGGAACACCATGCCCGCGCACACGCACGCCCGGCGCATGGAGGTCTACTTCTACTTCGACATCGCGGAAGGCAACGTCGTGTTCCACCTGATGGGCGAACCGACCGAGACGCGCCATATCGTGATGCGCAACGAACAGGCCGTGATCTCGCCAAGCTGGTCGATCCACGCGGGGATGGGCACCGGCAACTACGCGTTCATCTGGGCGA
>CAZGLU010000218.1:0-6526 GCA_964526095.1 uncultured Anaerolineaceae bacterium
CGGGCAAGAACACGCTGCTGATCGAGAACCCGGTGATGCCCGCCGCCGGGACGTTCGGCTTCGACGGCGCGGCCTACGCCGACCTGATCGACCTGAAAAAGCTCGGCGCGATCGTCACCAACCCGGTGAGCTGGAAGCCCCGCCAGGCCGCACGCGGGTCGCGCGTGGTGCCGCTGCCCGGCGGGGCGCTGGTCCACACCGGCCTGCCGAACCCCGGCATGACGCGCGTGATCAAGCAGTACCGCGCGCGCTGGGCGCGCAGCTTCGCGCCGGTGATCGTGCATGTCATCGGCACCCACCCCGACGAGGTCGCCCGCTGCGCCGAGGCGTTGGAGGCGTGCGAGGCCGTCGCCGGGATCGAGTTGGGGTTGCACGACCAGGCCGGGCCGGACGACGTGGACGCGCTGGTGCGGACGCTGGCCGAGACGACGATGCTGCCCGTGCTGGTGCAGGTGCCGCTGTACAGCGCCGTAGATCTGGCGCAGGCCGCCCAGGACGCGGGCGCGGGCGGGGTTGTGGTCGCCGCCGCGCCGCGCGGCACAGCCCGCGACCCCGAAACCGGGCAGTTGGTCGGCGGGCGCGTCTACGGGCCGTGGCTGCACGCGCAGGCGCTGCGCGCCGTCGGGCTGATCGCGCGGCGGGTCACGATCCCGGTCGTCGGCTGCGGTGGGATTCACTCCGCCGACGACGCACGCGACATGCTGGAGGCGGGCGCGGTCGCCGTGCAGGTCGATACGCTGACGTGGGTGCAGCCGAAGCAGTTGGAGGTCATCGCGCGCAACCTGGGCGGCCTGGAGTTGACGCGCGTCAGCGGGGCGCTGGCCGACGAGTGGGAGCCGGGCCTCGGCGAGACGGTGATGCTCCAGCGCAAGGGCCGCCGCAAGCGGATCGATCCCCCGGAGACGCTGCCGGAGTAGTCAGGCGCGGCCCCCGCTTACGGCGACGCAGGCCGCAGGAACACCGCCTGCCGCTTGCCGAGCTTGAACTTCCCCACCTGTTGGTATCCCTCATGCCGGATCGGAACCCGCTTGGGCGAGACGACCGCCACCACCGCCCCATCTGCGAGGGCGGGCAGGAGCGCGTCGAGCAGCTCGTGCGTCGGCTCCCTGCCGGACGCCAGCGCGCGCGTGTCGGCGCTCCACTGTGCCCGCTGCCCGTAGGGGATGTCCGTGATCACCACATCGACCAGTATCCCGTCCAGGCCCGCCCGGACCGCGTCCCGGTCCGTCGCGTCGGCCCGGAACAGGTGCGTTGCGATGGGGTGCGCCCGGGTGTGCCCGGCCAGCCGCTCCCGCAGGAGCGCGGCGTGCCCCAACGCCTGGGCATGCGACGCCTTCCCGAAGCGTTCGGCCATGTCGGCCAGCTCCCCGATGCGCCGGTCAAGCCCGTCGGGCGTCAGCAGCGACAGGTTGCGCGCCGCGAGGCCCAGTGCGTCCGCGTCCGTGTCGGAGCCGATCAGCCGCTCGATCCGGTCCCAGTTGAGATAGGCCAGCGTCGTGAGCAGGTAGGCGCTCCCGCAGAACGGGTCGTACAGCGTGCAGCGGCGCGCCTCCCGCCCGGCGTCCCACACCGCCATGCAGCGGCGGAAGATCTCGTCCGCGAGGCGCACCGGGAAGGCCGTATAGCCCGGCGCGGCGACGATCACGCCGCCGGGTGCATAGACCTCATAGCTCTCGTCGCTGCGCGCGTACCTGTACGGCATGCTTTCGTCACCCTGGCCGATCCGCGTTATCCCCTCACCCGCACCGCGTAATCGCGGCACGCCGCCAGCGCCGCGTCCGGGTCCTCGATGCGCTGGCCGTCGAAGTGCTCCGCGATCGGCAGCAGCAGGTCCACCCCGCGCGGCGAGGCGTCCGCCTGGGCCAGCAGCCACGCCCGGCGCTGATCCGGCGGCTGGTCGAGCAGACGGCGGCACGCGGCCTCGAATAACTCGATCATCCAGCCGTAGCCCCACAGCAGCACCGTGCCGCCCGGCGCGAGGTGGCGCAGCGCGTCGTCGCGCTGGCGGTTGATCCACGGCAGGTGCGCCGCGTCGAGCGTGTCCCACGTGTCGAGGAAGATCGTGTCGTAGCGGGTCGTGACCGGCCCGGCGAGCGCCTCCGCCACGTCGCCAATGCGGATCTCCACCGGCATGTCGAGCGCGGCGGTCACCGTCGGGCCGACGATGTCCCACACGGCGGCGCTCTGCTCGATCACCGTGAAGCGCGTCGCCTCCCCGACCACCCCCGCAGCAGCGTACTGCGGGTACAGGCCGAGGCCCAGCCCGCCGATCAGCACGTGGCCGCGCGTGCGCGCCGCGTTATTGACCATCATGATCCGTTCCTGCGGCGTGTCGGACATCCACAGGCGGCCCTGCGGATCGAACAGCAGGCGCAGATCGACCGGCTCCGTCAGGCGGTAGGGCCGGTCGAAGATCGTGATCGCGTCCACCGTGTGCTGCTCGACGCTGTAGCCGCCGGGGTAGTCGCCGGGCGGCACCGGAGCGACGGGCAGATCGAGCCAGATCGTGTTCCAGGCCCGGTCGTCGAAGTCGGGGTCGAAGGGCGGCGGGGCGCTAGCCATCACTGGGGACCGGCCCGCCGCTGCTGGCGCGCACCACCAGCGACGGCTCCAGCAGCAGGTGGCGCCCGTACTCCGACGTGCCATACAGCACGTCGAGCAGCAGCGCGACCAGCCACTCCGCGACCATCTCCAACGGCGCGCGGACGGTCGTCAGGGGCGGGGTGAGGTGCGCGGCGGCGGGGCTGTCGTCGTAGCCCGTCACGGCCACGTCGCGCCCGGCGACCAGGCCCACCTCGGCCAGGTATCGCAGCACACCGATGGCCAGCGCGTCGCTGGCGCACGCGATCGCGGTCGGGCGCGCATCGGCGGGCAGCGCCATGAGCCCTCGCGCGGCACGGTAACCGTCCTCCGGCGCCGACCCGGCCACCACCTGCCAGCGTTCATCGGGCGTGATCCCGGCTTCCTCCAGCGCCCGCATGTAGCCCGCCGCGTGCCCTGCGTCGGGACGCGCGCCCTCCGCCGCGACGAAGCCGATCCGCGTGTGGCCGTGCGCCAGCAGGTGCCGCACCACCACCGCCATGCCGTGCGCGTCGTCCACCTCCACGCGGGGGAAGTCCAGACCGTCCCCGGTGTCGCCGTAAGCCACGAACGGGATGTTCGCCTCCAGCAGATGCGCGATACAGGGGTCGTCGCACGTCACCGGGGCGATCACGAACCCGTCCACCCACCCGGCGTCGAACAGGCTCGCGTAGCTGTCCACCGGGTCCGCCGGGTCGGTGATGAAGGTCAGGACGTGGTAGCCCGCGCGCTCCACCGCCACGGACAGGTAATAGAGGAACCGCTGCATGGCCGGGATCCACTCCCCGACCTCCTCGGCGGGCCACGCGTAGCCGATGATGCGGCTCTCACCGGCGCGGAGGTTCTGGGCGATCACGCTGGGGCGGTAGTGCAGCTTGCGCGCGGCGGCCAGCACCTTCTGGCGCGTGGCCTCGCTGACGCGCCCCGTGCCGTTCAGCACATAGGACACCGTCGCCGTGGTGACGCCCGCCTCGCGGGCCACATCCTTGATCGTTGCCATCGCCCTGTCGCCGTCCGTGAGGATTCCAATCCGTTCTGATTGTACCGTATTCGGCGCTTGTGGCGGAGTGGGGTGCCCCGAACGATCCGCCGGGGGTTCAGGGCCAGCAGGGGGCGGGGCGGCCCGCAGACCGCCCCGCTTTGTTCGCACTCAACCTGCCACGCCACGCGAGCCTACCCGCAGGCGTCCAGGTCGCGCCATTTGGCGACGGTGTCCTCGGTCGTCAGCGTGTCCTCGCCCTCGGCCAGGGTCGCCGTGAGTTGCCGGTTGGCGATCTCCTCGCACTCCGGCCCCTTCTCGACCGCGTCCCACGTGCCGCGCACGTACTTGTACTCCATGCGCGCGCCTTCGGGCACCTCCAGCGTGAGGGTCCAGTGCGTGTCGTCCACCTGCTCCATCATGAGGCCCGCCGGGTCCCAGTTCGGGTAGTCGGACGTGCCGAAGCTGCCCGCAAGGTAGACGTCGCCCTCGGTGTAGTCCGGCACGGTGACGTTGAACGTCACCGGCACGATGCCCTGCTCCACCGCGACGCCCTCCACCAGCGCCGGGCCGGACTCGTTCAGCGACGTATCGACGGCGGTCACGCCGTAGTCGTAGCGCGCGCCCTGGGCCACGGCGCGATCGGTGTAGGTTGGGCTTGCGTCCGCCGGGACCTCAGCCAGCAGCGCGTAGTCGCCGCCCTCGTCCGCGCGGTAGACGCGGTAGGCGTACAGGTCCTCCGCCGGGGACGGCTCCCACGTCAGGATCACGCCGGACAGCGTCGCGCGGCGCACGTCCAGCGCGGCGGGGGCCTCCGGCGCGGTGGTGTCGTCGGACGCCTCGACCGTCACCGCCAGGGATGAGCCGTCGCGGAAGGTCGCCGCGACCCACGTCTCGCCCGCGTCGGTGCTGAAGCGCGCCCGCGCCTCGTACTCCCCGGCCTCGCCCGGCGCCAGTGACGCGCTGTAAATGTCCGCGCCATCCTGTTCCCCGGCATACGTCATCGGCGTCCATTCCACGGACTCCGGCTCGACGCCCGTGGGGATCAGCGCCGCCTCCGCCAGCACGCCCGGCGCCGCGCCTGCTTCCTCCGTCACGCCCTCGATCCGGACCCCGGCCTGGACCTCCACCGCCGCGCCGACCGTCAGCGGCACGACCAGCGGCTCCGGCGGCTCCGCCGGGTCCGCCTCGCCGTCCACGACGTAGAACGCCGCGTCGATCGGCGCGCTGGGGATCGCCGGGACGCTCAGGCCAGGCGCACCGACCAGCCCATCCTCGCCCACCGCCGCGACCGCGTAGTGGTAGCGGAAGCCGTTGACGACCGTCGCATCCGCGAACGTGGTATCTGTGACCGGCCCATCCGTGACCGGCTCAAAGCCGCCCACCGCGACCGGGCTGCGATAGACCATGTACCCGGCGGCGTCCGCGATGGGGTCCCAGGTCAGCGTCACCACGCCGGGGCCGCCCTCGGCCTCCACGAACGCCGGAGGCTCCGGCGCCGCAAACGGGGCGTCGGCGGTCACGGTCCACACCTCGCCGCTGTGAGCCGGGACGGTCACCGTGGCCTCGCCCGCGTCCGTGCTGATCGCCTCGCCGCCGAACGTCGCATCAAGCGTCAGCCCGGTGGGCAGCAGCCCGGCGAAGGAAAGCGTCACCTCCGCCTCGTCCTCACCCTTGTTCAGCGCGACGATCGCCGCGTTGCCCGCCCCCGCGTCCACGCGCAGGAAGGCGTAGATCCCCGCCGCGTCGTCGGTCAGCAGCGTGATCATGGCGCCCTCGCGCAGGGCCGGGTTCGCGTGGCGCAGCGCGCCGAGTTGCTGGTAATAGGTCAGCATGTCCTCGTCCGGCGGCGGGTAGTAGTCGCCCGACTCGTCCGGCCAGGGGTACGGCGCGCGGTTGTACGGGTCGTCTTGCAGGTTGCCGCCGCTGTCCGGCACGCTCGGCGCATCGATGGCGATCTCGTCGCCGTAGTAGACCGTGGGCGCGCCCGGCACGGTGTATTGGAACAGCGCCGCCAGCCGGTGCAGCGCCGGGTCGTTGCCCACCACGAAGAACAGGCGCGACGTGTCGTGGCTGCCGAGCAGGTTCATCATGGCGTGGTAGGCCACCGGCGGGTAGTCCTCCTCGATGGCCCGCACCGAGGCGTCGGCCTCGCTCGGCGTCAGCGCGTAGATGATGCGGTCGCCGTTGGCGTCGTTATCGGTGTACTGCTCGTCCCGCACGAAGCCCAGGATCGCGCTGCGCAGCCGGTAGTTCATCGTGGAATCCCACTCTTTGCCGAGCAGCCAGCGCGAGGCGTCGCCCCACTCCTCTCCGATGATCACGGCCTCCGGGTCCACCTGGCGCACCACGCTGCGGAACGCCTCCCAATACAGCGTGCCGCGCCCGCCAGGGTCGATGTCGCCCGCCACGTCGAGCCGCCAGCCGCCGATGCCCGCTGCGCCCCACGTCCGCGCCACGCTGTCCTCGTCGAGGAAGAAGTACCGGCGCGGCGCCAGTTCCTCGCTGTTGATCTTCGGGATCGTGTCGAAGCCCGCCCATGAGGTGTAGTAGGTGGCCTCGTCCGGGTTGTCCACGCAGGCATCCGGCTGGTTGGCGCGCGGCTTCACGAAGTAGAACCAGTCGCGGTAGGGCGAGTCCAGGCTTTCGCACGCGCCCGCTACGCCATAGTAGCGGTGGTAGCGGTCGAAGAAGGCGCTGTCCGACGAGAGGTGGTTGAACACCCCGTCGAGGATCAGCCTGATCCCGCGCGCCCCGGCCTCCTCGACCAGCGTCTCGAACGTGTCGAGGTCGCCCAGGTACGGGTCGATGGCCTTGAAGTCGGCGGTGTCGTAGCGGTGGTTGGAGCGCGCCTCGAAGATCGGGTTGAGGTAGATCGCGGTGACGCCGAGGGCCTCCAGGTAGTCAAGCTGCTCGATGATCCCGGCCAGGTCGCCGCCGAAGAAGTCGCTGTTGAAGTAGCCCGCC
>CAZGLU010000219.1:0-6525 GCA_964526095.1 uncultured Anaerolineaceae bacterium
AGTCGCGCGCCAGCCATTCGCGCGGGCCGAACCGGCTCAGGTAAAGATGGCCCGGCAGCACGAGCAGGGCCTGCATTTTGCTCAGCGACGTGATGCACGGCGCCCGCAGGTCGGGGTTGCGCGGGGCCAGCACGTACACTGCCCGCAGCGGGCAGGGCGCCTCCGGGATGGCGTCCAGCCGGTGCAGCCGCTTCTGATCGACCGGCAGCGCCTCCGCCGCGACGGCAGGCCCGTACAGGTATTCCAGCGCCTCAGGGTACAGGCGCACGCCCGCGTACCCTGGCCGGACGGTGTAGCCATCCTCGCGCTCGTCCAGCGCGACCACGTCCTCGCTGATCAGCGAATAGCCGCGCTGGTGGAACGCCGCGCTCAGCGTTGACTTTCCGGCGCCCGGGGGCGCGGCAAACGCCAACGCCGCCCCGTTGACGGACACGGTGCTGGCGTGCAGGACCAACACATTCTTAAACCGGAGCGCCGCGCCCAGCGACACACCGGCTAGGCACCGCATGACTTCGAGCAGGGGCGTTTCGTCGGGATGCGCGATGCGGATCGTGCTGCCGTCTGGGCTGATGACGTATTCCGCCCAACCTACTGCCATTCGTGCCCAGAAACCCAACCCACCTTCGGGCTGTTCCCAGAAACGAAAATAACCGTCCGGCGGTTGTTGCACAGGACGGTTCCCCACAAACGTAACGTGCACGTCAGTATTGCCTGTGCTTGTTGTGCTGCACAAATAAGGCAAATACCGCGACGAGGCTACGTTGAGGCCGTAGACGCGGTAGGCGAAATTCATTGTTGAGACGTTTAGGCTAAAGTTTTGCTGCTATCAGGTAAGGCACGCCTATCCGGAATACCAAGGCTGGTTTGTACAGTCGTACACGTCACGATCGCAGTGCGTGTTAGGTTGACCTGTATGCGGCGGCTCGGTGTATACACCTTCAGCGGCTGCCGCGATAGGTCCAACCAGCGTCTGCCGCACATCCAGCGTCCGCAACTGGGGCGTAACCCATGCCCGGCGCTGCGCTGTCTGCTCCTGTTCAACTGCGAAGTTTTGGGCCATGATGAATTCCCCCTTCCCGCCAATTCATTCTTATCGCTTGTACTCTATCGTGTTTCTGAATCTATGTCAAGCATCTGCACAAAATATGTATATCCTTTATAAATAGACGCCCGTTTATTTATTGGTATTAAAGTAACTTATTTTTAGTAATTTTATGTCTGCCAGCTCAATGATGAATTAATTCTTCATTTGTTTGCATCTGCCTGTAGTTCACTATAGGATAATACGCATCTCTTGGCGGGGTGTGAAATTTGTAAACGTTCGTTTGTCGGGTGCCCGATGGGGTGCCTTTTGCGGAGTTTTATTTCCTTTGCAAGCACTCAAAACCTTCAAAACCCTGCCTTTCCGGCGCGTGCTGGGGCTGGTCTGGGCCAGCAGCGCGCGCTGGACCGTCGCCAGCGCCGTCCTTCTGGTCATCGAGGCGGCGCTCGGCGTGGTAGCACTCTACCTCGTCAAGCTCATCGTGGACGCGGTGACGACGACCATCACGGCGCCCGGCGGCTCCGGGAGCTTTCGTGACATCGCGCTCGTGATCGGCGTGGCGGCGGGGGTCGCCGTGGCCCATTCCGCCGTGCGCTCGCTGTCCGGGCTGGTGACGATGATCCAGGGAGAGGTCGCGGCGGACTACGTCAACAGCCTGGTGTTGGGCCGCGCTATCGAGATCGACCTGGAGTTTTACGAAAGCCCCAGCTACTACGACACGCTCGTGCGCGCGCAGCAGGGCGGGGCCGGGCGACCGGCGCGCGTCGTCTCGAACGCCATGCACGTCGGGCAGAACGCCCTGACGCTCGCTGCCGTCGCGGCCCTGCTGCTCTCGATCCACTGGATGCTGCTCGTGATCCTGCTGTGCGCTGCCGCGCCGAGCATCCTGATCCGCTTTCGCTTCGTGCACGTGCTGTACGAGTGGCAGCGCAGCCGCATCCGCCTGGAGCGCGAGGCCGCCTACATCCAGTGGCTGATCTCCGGCGACCAGCCCGCCAAGGAGATCCGCCTGTTTGGCTTGGGCCGCCCGCTGCTGGACCGCTTCAACGCGCTGCGCACGCTGATCCGGCAGGAGCGTATCAAGATCAGTACGCGCCGCACAGCCCAGGAGACGGTGATCGCGGTCGCCAGCAACGCCGCGTTCTTTATTTCCGCCGGGTACATCGCGCACGGCGTCTTTCGCGGCGATCAGACCACCGGCGACCTCGTCCTGTTCCTGCAAACGTTCCAACGCGGGCAGGCGCTGCTCCAATCGCTGTTAAACAGCATCACGCAGTTATACGAGGACGGCCTCTACGTCTCGAACGTCTTCGAGCTGCTGGACTTCAAAAACAACATGGTCGAGCCGGAGCACCCGCTCCCGCTGCCCACGCCGTTCGAGCGCGGCATCGTCTTCGAGGATGTCAGCTTCCGCTACCCCGGCACGGACCGCGACGCGCTCTCCGGCATCAACCTGACCATCCGCCCCGGCGAGGTTGTCGCGCTGGTCGGGGAGAACGGCTCCGGCAAGACGACGCTGATCAAGCTGCTCACCCGTCTCTACGACGTGCGTGAGGGCCGCATCACGCTGGACGGTGAGGACATCCGCCGTTACAGTTCGGCGGACTACCGGCGCATGTTCGGCGTCATCTTCCAGGACTATGCCCATTACTATCTGACCGCGCGCCAGAACATCTGGTTTGGGGATGTGTCGCTCCCGCCGGACGATCCGCGTATCCGTGCGGCGGCGGTGAAGGCGGGCGCGGACGGCTTCATCAGCCGCCTCTCGCGCGGCTATGACACGGTGCTGGGCAAGCTGTTCGACGGCGGCGAGGAGCTTAGCATCGGCCAGTGGCAGAAGGTCGCCCTGGCGCGCGCGTTCGTGCGAGACTCGCAGCTTGTCGTGTTCGACGAGCCGTCGAGCGCGCTGGACGCCAACGCGGAATATGAGATGTTCGCTCACTTCCGCGAGCTGATCGAGGGCCGCGCCGCCGTGTTGATCAGCCACCGCCTGTCGACCATCAAGCTGGCGGACACCATCTACGTGCTCGACAAGGGCCGCATTGTCGAGCACGGCACCCACGCCGAGTTGATGGCGCATGATGGCATCTACCGGCGGATGTTCGACACGCAGGCGTCCTACTACCAGACAGGCGCAGCGGTCGGCCCTCAGGCCGGTTCGCGGAACGGCGATCCGGTTCTCGGCCGCGAGGTGCCGGACGATCTGCGCCTGCCGTGATGTGTTTTCCCCTGCGATTCAGCAGGGCCTCGAAGGAAACCGCTGATGTTTCGCCAATGCGCCCTGTGCGTGCTGATCCTGTTCCTGCTCCTGCCCCTCGGTTTCGCCCCGGCGGCGGAGCCTGATCCGGTCGTCCACCCGCTGCTGCAAGAGAGCCTGTTCGCGTGGTACAGGTCCCAGGCCGAGGCTAAGATCGATCCGGCCTATGCGGGCGCCCACGTGATGCTGGCCGTGGGCGACACGCTCTACCTCGGCCTCAGCGCATCCGTCCCCACCCAGCGCACGAACGGGCCGGTGCTTGCCGCGCACGATGGCACGGCCCTGCGCCTGATCGCGCCCCTGAATGAGCAGGACGTCAACCGCATACGCGCCGTCGGCGACCTGATCTTCATCCCCGGCTACGACCCGAACAGTGGTTGGGACGCGGGCAACCTCTACCGCTACGACACGCGCACGGGCGACTTCACCCGGCTGCGCTACCGCTATGACGCCCCGCACTTCGTGGACGCCACGACGACGGACGCGGACGGCCTCTACCGCTTCAGCGGCCTCAAGCCTACGGCGTATATCGTCAAGTTCATTTTGCCGGATGGCTATGCGTTCACCGCGCAGGAGGTGGGCTACGACTACACGCGGGATAGCAACCCGTCCCCCAACTCAGGCGTCCACCGCACCTGTTCAGGCAGCAGGAACACGCCGTTTCGGATCGATGCCTTCTCCGATCTGACCGTGGACGCGGGCGCGATCCCGGCCATGGATGCGGTGGCCCCGCCCGCGATCACCGAGGCGGAACCTGATCGGTCGTTCTACGCGGGCGATATGACGCTCGGTGACCGGGTGTGGCTGGACCTGAACCAGGACGGCGTACAGGACCCGGACGAGCCGGGCCTGCCCGGCGTGCGCGTCGAGTTGTACACGCAGGACCCCTATTTCCCGTGTGTGATCCATTCCAGCGGCTTCTGGGGCGATGCGGAGACGGGCACGCTCTACTACAACGGCGGCGTGATCTACACCAACATCACCTTCGCCTCGGATGACCTCGGCCTGACGTGGCGCGCTGTCTCCCAGGATGACGCGCATTACTGGGCGCGGGACCTGATCGCCTTTGACGGCGGCTTCTTTAAGGTCCACCGGGAGATCGATTACGGCGGCGGCCCCTACCGGTTCTCCCCTCGCGCCGAGGTGCTCTACTCCACTGATCTCATGGACTGGTCCGTGCTGCCCATACCTGACGCCGCACCCATTGAATACGCCGCTTCCGACGGCAACACCTGGACCGTCCGGCCCATGGCAGTTGACGAGACCAACGCACTCGTGCCGTTTCAGGATCGGCTGGTCCTCCTGGGCGGGCAGGGGGCCGTGCTCTATGCCGTCACCGGCGCGGGGCAGGTCGAGACGATCCCCGTCACCGGGGCGGACCTGTCGGGCATCCTGCCCGGCTTCCGCGAGCCGGACTTCCCCGCCGCGCTGCCGAACACCGTGACGGGCGCGAGCAACCGCCACAACACGCTTGCCAACGCGCGGGACGAGCTGCTGTACGCGATCGGCGGGGACAACGTACTCTATGCCACGCCGGACCTGCGCCACTGGTACCCGGTCGCGGACTTCGCCCAGGTTGACCGGGGCGCGCCGCTCATCTCCCTGACGTACTGGGCGGAGCGTGGGTGGCTGGTTGCCGCCACCGCTGGCGAGTCGGGCAGCATCTACTACGTCGAGCACGACGAGGTATGGCGGGCGATCGCGGAGCGCGCCGCGCTGCCGTAGCGGGGCGCACGGCTGCCGGGCGCTGCCCCGGCGCGTTACAGGCCCATCACGTCGCGCCGCAGCAGGTAGAGCATTTGCAGCGTGAGCAGCTCGCGCTGGGTGTTGCCGTAGAGGTCCTCGCCCCCGGCGAAGGAGGTGTGGTAGTCGTCCGCGTAGGAGAGGTGCCAGCCGTCCGCCTCCATGCCCTGGCTCGGCAGTGCATCCGTGTAGGCGGGCAGGTCGATCAGCGGCATGCGGTACTGGTAGGCCATGTCGCGGATGATCCCGGTGTACGCCGGTGTGCTGGCCCAGCACCCTTCCTCCAGCGCCACGGTGTAGGTCGTCAGCACCGCGATCACGCCGCGCTCGGTGAGCAGTTGCATGGCGGCGTTGAAGTTCTCGCGGTACACGTCAAACGGCGTGTGGCAGGTGTCATACGTGCCCATGTAGATGATCGCCACGCTCGGCTTGAACTGCTGGAGCGCGCAGTCGAGCAGGTTCGCCGCCTCTGGGCACACCGTCGGGTTGACGAACATCGGGTCCATGAGCATGTTCAGCGTCATGCCGTGCTCGGACGACGGGTAGTGCGCGCCGAACGACCCCGTCGCCTGGTACGCGTCGATGACGGGCTGCAAGTACGCGTACGGCCCCAGGTTGTAGTTCCCGTAGCTGAATGACCGCAGGAACTGCGGCTTCTCGTTGTTGCTGTCCCCGATCAGGATAAAGCGGTTCGGGTCGTTGCCCTGCGCCAGCCCGTTCTGATACACCTGCTGCGCGTTCGCCAGCACGTCCGGCGCCAGCGGCGGCACGTCGAGCGGGGTATCGGCTTGCGCGTTCGGGGCGGCTTGCGCCGTGAAGGTCGGCGCGGGTGTGAGCGGTAGGAGGCTCGCGGCGAGCGCGACCACGCTCGCCAGCAGCAGCCGTTGGACCTGGTTCCGATACTTCCAATACAGTGTCGCGTACGTCAAATAGCTCTCCTTCGGCTAAGCGAGCGCACCATCTTCCCATACAGCCTGGATTGTCGCAACAATTGGCCTTCGCTGCCCCCACCGGGTGGCTGACGCGGTGCGCTGTAAGACTGTACGCAGTTGAGGCGCCTGAAGGTGCGGTTTAATGGAAAGTGATGCGTGGGCGGCGGGCGCCGCCTGACGGAAGTCAAGCAGGGGTGCATGCGCTGTCCGGCCCGTGCCGGACGCGAGTAGGGGTGGGTCCGCGAACCCACCCCCTCCTTCGTCTGTCTCTCCTCTCCTTCACGCTGCTGGCCCCTCCCCGTGATCGGAGGGGGCAGCGGGCATTCCGTCTACACCAGAAACGCCCCGTTTTCCAGTACCTTTCGTCCGTCCAGGTAGATCGCTCCTTCCTGGCGCAGGTCTTTCACGATGTCCCAGTGCAGCGCCGACTGGTTAACGCCGCGATTCTCCTTGTACGCGCGGCCCAGGGCAAGGTGGATCGTGCCGCCGATCTTCTCGTCGTAGAGGATGTCATACGAGAAGCGGTCGATCCCGAAGTTGGTGCCTACGCC
>CAZGLU010000220.1:0-6517 GCA_964526095.1 uncultured Anaerolineaceae bacterium
ACCCCGCGTCGGGCGGTGGACCCCGGTGAGGATCTTGACCATCGTGGACTTCCCGGCCCCGTTGTCACCGATCAGGCCGACGATCTCGTTACGCCCGACCTGCACATTGATGTTCCTGAGCGCACACACGGGGCCGAAATACTTCTCGATATTAATCATTTGCAAAGCATAAGGAGGATTGGACGGGTCGGTCACAACAGTCTTGCCCCTTTCGTAGAGCTAAATATCTAGGGCTGGAACGCCTTCACCGGGCGGGGAGATCCCCCCGGCACACCAAGGACTGGAGTGGATGGGTAGAAAGCGGCGAACGTTCACATATTCTTGCATCATGATAGAACGATTTGCTGAACGGAACAAGTACAAAGCGTACGAAAAGGGCGCGCCGCCGCCCTTCCCACCGGCGGCGCGGGCACACGCAGCAGGCAGCCGTAGACATTCTTCAGGCAAGCGGCATAGAAGCACTGCCAGTGCGACTTGTCCTTGGCGAACGAGATTTTGTGCCGGAAAAGCCGCCAAAGCAGGAAGGCAGTTGGTTGGCCCCGGCCCGTTGTGTAACAAGTTACATATTTTCCACAATCGATTGACTTTGTTACTCCAATTTCGTTACACTAAAGGTGGAACAAGCAATTAGCTAGTTTTTGTGCAGGCCACGCGTCAAAAGAACCCTTACGATGCCCACCGTCCGCGAAATCGCCCAACGCGCCCACGTCTCCATCGCCACCGTCTCCCGCGTGCTGAACAACAGCCCTCGCGTCAGCGAGGACACGCGGCTGGCCGTGATGCGCGCCGCGCAAGAGCTGGGGTACCCCATCGAGAAGCTGCGCGCCGCGCCGCAGGTCTCGCGCTCGGTGCTGGTGCTCACGCGCGAACAAAACGTGCACGACACGCTGCCGCACCAACAGGCTGCCGGGGAGTTCGAGCGGCGCGTGTGGGTCGGGGTCCACTCCGCGCTGGAGAAGCAGGGGATCGCGGCGCGGCTGCAACGGTCGTCGGTGTCGATTCAGGAGGCCAAGCAGCACGCACGTGACATCGGCGTGTCCGGGCTGGTGCTGCTGGGCGGCGTGCGCGACGAGCGGTTCGTGGCGGAACTGCAAAACCTGGGGATCCCCTTCGTGATCGCAGGCGCGCACCTGCGACCGATGGAGGTGAACTGCGTCATGGCGGACGTCGGGCAAGGCATCCGGCAGGTGATGGAGCACCTCATCGAGCGCGGGCGGCGGCGGATCGCCTTCGTGAACGGGCCAGCGACCACGACGACCAGCGCCGAGAAGCACGACGCCTACCGGCTGATGCTGTGCACGAACAACCTGCCCTTCGACCCGGACCGGGTCACCGCGAGCGAATTCACCGCCGAGTCCGGCTACCAGCAGACGCGCCAACTGCTCGAGAGGTGCCCGGAGTCGGACGCGATCGTGTTCGCGGACGACGTGATCGCATTCGGCGGGCTGCGGGCGATCCGCGAGCGCGGGCTGCGCATCCCGGAGGACGTGGCGGTGACGGGCTTCGGGGATTACGAACTGTCGGGTTACACCGACCCACCCCTGACCTCGGTGCGGTTCGACATGTACATGATGGGCGTGATCGCGGCGCGGCGGCTGTGCATGTTGTTCGACGGCGCCGACGATTACCCCTGGCTGATCCGGGTCCCCACGACCCTCATCAGACGCGCGTCCACGTAATTGTAATTTGCGGGCCAATGGAATTGATGAAGCATGAGCAACCCATCCCTTTCCGCCCACTCCGCTGAGATGAACGGCCCGCGCCCATCGGGCTGGCGGCTGTCCGACACGCAGTTCGGCATCCTGCTGGCGCTGCCCGCGCTGGCGCTGTTCGCGGCGATCACGATCTACCCGCTGTTCAGCTCGATGTACCAGGGCCTGCTCGACAAGAGCCTGCTGTGGCCGGGGCAGGAGTTCGTCGGGCTGGCGAACATCAAGGCTGTGCTGTCGAAAGACTTCATGCCGCTGCTGCGGACCACGCTGACGTTCACGCTGTACGCGACGATCCTGCCGTTCGTGGTCGGGTTCGCGATCGCGCTGATCCTGAACACGTCGATCCGCGGGCAGGGCATCCTGCGGAGCCTGTTCCTGCTGCCGTGGCTGCTGCCGACGGTGGTGGTGTCGTTCCTGTGGATGTGGATCTTCAACGCGAACTACGGCGTGCTGAACGGCTTCCTGCGCGAGGTGGGGCTGATCGAGACCAACATCAACTGGCTGGGGCACCCGCAGCGCGCAATGGCAGCCGTGATCATCGCGAAGACGTGGAACACGTTCCCGTGGATCATGGTGATGCTGCTGGCCGGGCTGCAAACGATCCCCAGGGAGCTGCACGAGGCGGCGGCCATCGACGGCGCGGGGCGGGTGAGCACCTTCCGGCACGTCACGTTGCCGCAACTGCGCGGCATCATCGGCACGGTGCTGCTGCTCAGCTTCATCTGGAACTTCCAGCACTTCGAGACGCTGTACGTGATGACCACAGGCGGACCGGCGCGGGCCACGACGACCTTCTCGGTGGCGGTCTACAAGGCTGCGTTCCAGAAGTTCGACCTGGGCGAGGCGGGCGCCATCGGCATCCTGTGGATGGTCCTGCTGTCCATCGTCGTCGCGCTTTACCTGAAATTCGGCACCGATAACGATTGACGCCGGGGGAACGGGCATGATCGCTTCCAAGACGATTGAAACGTCGCAGATGGCCAGCTCGCAGAGGCAGAAGTGGCTGGACCGGCTGCTGCTGGCCGGCAGCTTCGCGGTCGTGGCGGTGTTCGGGTTCTTCCCGATCTACTGGATGCTGGTGACGTCCTTGACCCCCACCGACAGCGTCTTCCAGTTCCCGCCGAAGTTCTTCCCCACGCGGCTGACGCTCGAACACTATCGCCAGTTCTTCGACAACCCGGAACTGCTGCGCTACTTCAAAAACAGCCTGATCGTGTCGGTGGCCACCGCAGTCGGGAGCCTGGTGATCTCGTCGTACGCGGCGTACTCGTTCTCGAAGTTTCGCTACGCGGGGCGGCGCGCGTTGATGTTCCTGATCCTGTCGGCGCAGATGTTCCCGCAGGCGCTGCTGTTGATCGCGCTCTACCTGATGTTCGACGAGCTGGGCCTCCTGTACAGCTATTGGGCGATGATCCTGGCGTTCACCACGTTCACGCTGCCACTGTGTATCTGGATGCTGAAAAGCTACTTCGACACGATCCCGACCGACCTGATCGAGGCGGCGAAGGTCGATGGCGCGAACCAACTCCAGATCATTCACCGGATCATGCTGCCGATCGCGGCCCCGGCGATGGTTTCGACGGGGCTGTTCGCCTTCATTCGTGGCTGGAACGATTTCATCTACGCGCTGACCCTGGCCGGGCCGCAGAAGCTGACGCTGCCGCCGGGCCTGGTGCTGCACTATATCGGGGAATTCCAAACGTCGTGGCCCGCGCTGATGGCTTCGTCCTTCGTCGTATCGCTGCCGATCGTGGTCGCGTTCCTGTTCATGCAGCGCTACATCGCAGGCGGGCTGGCAGCCGGAGCCGTCAAAGGGTAGTTCCGTCGACAAACGGTGGATCGGCCACCGGCAGAGATCTTACGTCTTATGGAGGAACAAAAAATGTCTCGCAAGTCGCTTACCCGTATCCTGATTTTGCTCGTCGTGCTGGCGATGGGGCTGACGCCCGTCATCGCGCAGGAGGATGGCGGCAGCTTCACGTTCACCGGCTGGTCGCTGCAAGAGGGCGCCACCCGTGACGTGATCCTCAGCGTGGTGGAAAAATACAGCGCCGAGACCGGCGCGGAGATCGAGCCGATCGCCTACCCGTACAACGAGTACCTGAACCAAGTCCTGCTGCAAGCACGCGGCGGCAACCTCACCGGCCTGGTGCAGCTTGACATCGCGTGGCTGGCGCCGATGGCGGCGATGGGCGTGCTGAAGGACCTCGGTCCCGTGGTCGAGGGCACGGACTACACCAACGCGGCGCTGAGCAGCGGCCAGATCAACGGCGTGCAGTACGGCATCCCGTGGACCACGGCGTCGATCGGGATGGTGGCGAACATGGGCCTGCTCGAAGAGGCGGGCGTGACCGAGATCCCGACGACCATCGAGGAGTTCGAGGCAGCGCTTGAGGCGCTCAAGGCGTACGACCCGGACGTGATCCCCTACGCGGCGATGACGGACACGGCGCAGTTGAAGGACATCATCCCGTGGATCTGGACCTTCGGCGGCACGGTGATCGACGAGGATGGCAACGTTGTGCTGAACGACGAGGGCACGATCGCGGCGGTGGAGTGGTACGCGAGCCTGCTGGAGCGCGGCCTGATCGCGGCGGACATGGACCGCTTCGACGCGCGGCAGCTCTTCGCCGAGGGCCGCGTGGGGTTCTATGAGGACGCGATCGTGGCGAAGTCGCTGGCCGCCGGGACCGCCCCCGACAGCGGGATCGCGGAGAACGTCGTGCCGGTGCCGCGCCCCGTGCTGACCGAGGGCGACGAGCCGCAGGCGCTGCTGTGGGGCCACATCCTGGTGGTGATCGATGACGAGAACGGCGACGCCGCTGCCGCGTTCGCCAAGTACATCACCTCGGACGAGGAAACGGTGCTGAACTACTTCTCGGAACTCGCGCTACCGCCGACGACCGAATCCGCGCTGGCGAGCGAGACGGTGCAGGCGGATGAGTACGTCGCGACGTGGAGCGAGCAGATCACCGCCACCGCGCGCACCAATCCGTTCTGGCCGTACGCCGAGGCCGCCGCGATGGAAACCGCGTTGAACGAGCAGGTTCAGGCCGTGCTGACCGGCGCGGCGAGCGCGGAAGACGCCATGAACCAGGCACATGAGGAGATCAGCGACCTGATCGACTAACATAACATAATGCGCAAGCCCTCACCCCCGGCCCCTGTCCTGGTGGCGATGAGGCCGGGGGTGAGGACGCTCCCCACCCCACCCGTTCGACCCGACTGCTGAACACCGAGGTTAACCATGCGCATCGAACCGCCCGCCGCAGAGCGGCCCCTGTTTACCGAACACATCGAGTGTGACCTGGCGATCGTCGGCGGAGGTATGGCCGGCACCTGCTGCGCGATCACCGCAGCGCGCGCGGGCATCCGCGTGGCGCTGATCCAGGACCGGCCCGTGCTGGGCGGCAACGCATCCAGCGAGGTGCGGCTGTGGATCCTGGGCGCGACGTCGCACATGGGCAACAACAACCGCTGGGCGCGCGAAGGCGGCGTGATCGACGAGATCCTGGTCGAGAACATGTACCGCAACCCGGAGGGCAACCCGCTGATCTTCGACACCATCCTGCTCGAAAAGGTGGTGCAGGAGCCAAACATCACGCTACTGCTGAACACGGTGGTCTTCGAGGCGGACAAAGCGGGGCCGGACCTGATCCGGTCGGTGCGGGCGTTTTGCAGCCAGAACTCAACGATGTACGAGGTGCGCGCGCCGCTGTTCTGCGACGCGTCGGGGGACGGCGTGCTCGGCTTCATGAGCGGGGCGGCGTTCCGGATGGGGGCGGAAAGCGAGGCGGAGTTCGGGGAGAAGCTGGCGCCCAGCAAGGAATACGGCGAACTGCTGGGCCACACGATCTACTTCTACAGCAAGGACGTAGGCAGGCCGGTGCGCTTCATCCCGCCAAGCTTCGCGCTGGACGACATCACGCAGATCCCGCGCTTCCGCAGCTTCAACGCGCGAGACTACGGCTGCCGCCTGTGGTGGATCGAGTACGGCGGGCGGTTGGACACCGTCCACGACTCCGAGCGCATCAAGTGGGAGCTGTGGAAGATCGTGTACGGGGTGTGGAACTACATCAAGAATTCAGGCGAGTTCCCGGAGGCGGAGACGCTCACGCTCGAATGGGTGGGGCACATCCCCGGCAAACGCGAAAGCCGCCGGTTCGAGGGGGACTACATGCTGCGGCAGCAGGACCTGATCGAGCAGCGGACGCACCCGGACGCGGTGTCGCTCGGTGGGTGGGCGCTCGACCTGCACCCCGCCGACGGCGTCTACAGCGAAAAACCGGGGTGCCAGCAGTGGCATTCACGGGGCGTGTACCAGATCCCCTACCGCTGCCTGTACAGCCGCAACATCCGCAACCTGTTCCTGGCAGGGCGCATCATCAGCGCGTCGCACGTGGCGTTCAGCTCCACGCGCGTCCAGGCGACGCTGGCCTCGGCGGCGCAGGCGGTCGGGATGGCGGCAGCACAGTGCATCCGGGACGGGCTGCTGCCCGCCGACATCGCCCAACCGCCGCACATCGAGCGGCTGCAACGCGACCTACTGCGCGCCGGGCAGTTCATCCCGCATGTGCGGCTGGACGATCCTGACGACCTGGCGCGCCGGGCCACGATCGAGGCGTCGAGCGCGTTCCGGCTGGGCGTGCTGCCGCCCGACGGCCCGCTGGTAACGCTGGACCACTCCTGGGCGCAGATGCTGCCGGTCGCGCCGGGCGCCATGCCGCGCGTGACGTTCACGCTCGACGTGAGCGAGCCAACGACGCTGGAACTGGAACTGCGGACGAGCGACCGTCCAGAGAACT
>CAZGLU010000221.1:0-6516 GCA_964526095.1 uncultured Anaerolineaceae bacterium
CCTACACTCTTTCCTTACACGACGCTCTTCCGATCTGGGCGCGGTCATCGCCAGCTTGAGCACGGCGTTCTGCGCCGGGAGCGTGTCCGGCTCGACGAACACCACACGTGCGAAGTCGGGCAGCTCCGGCAGGCCCTCGACCAGCGCGGCGACCTCGTCACGGGCGGCCTTGCCCGCGCCCTTGCGCGCCAGCCACGTCAGCATACCCTCCACGATCACCATGCGCTTGTCCGCCAGGAACGGCATGGCGCTCGCGGCGGCGAGCACATCCGCGGCGGTGGTCTGCTTGCCGTCGAGCACGGTGATGTTCAGCTCCGCCACGGACTCGTCGCCCATCTGCGCACGCAGGGATTGCAGCGCGGCGCGGCAGCTAAACTCGTCGGTGCCGTGCAGCACGTAGAAGGTGGGGGGACGGCGGCTCATGCGCTCCGCTTTCCGGCGCGCCTCAGTTGGAGTGCGTCCGCACGAAGTGGACCGTCATGCGCTGCCCGCCGAGCGGGACCGGGAACTCGGAGCGCGTGATGTCGGCCACCTCCAGGTCGCCGGGGTCGCCGAGCGTGGTGAAGTGCTGCTGCAGCGCCAGCCCCAGCGGCTGCGACATGATCAGCGACAGCGTGGAGAGCAGCACAATGGTGGGCAGGCGCGAAAGCCGCTCCAGGAAGCCGCGCTTCATCCCGGCGGTGCCGACCAGGGTGGCGAAGCTGGTCATCAGCCCGGCGGTCACCAGCCCGGTGCCGCAGTTGGGATGGATCGCGAGGCCCTGCTCGCCGCTGCGCATGCGGTTGAGCGCCTCGCGCACGGCGGCCTCGACCTCACTGGTGGCGACGTTGCCGTACAGGTAGAAGCCGCGCATGGTCGAGCGCCCGGCCATGCTCAGGTTCTTGACCTTGCGGCTCAGGATGTGGATCGTGGCGTGCTCCAGGCCGTGGTTGCGGCGCACGCGACGGATCACCGGCAGGTTCAGGATCGGTGCGGCAAGTAACGCTAAAAACTGGATCATCTCGGTTTCCTGTACTCGCTCTCATTCACCGGCGCAGGCCGGACAGCGGTCGGTGTACGGCTGGCTCAACCCGGCGCACCGCCCGGCAGCGGGACCGGCAGCGCGATCACCACGAGGCGGTGCGAGTTGGACTCATAGGGCCAGCATGTAATGAGCGTAACACGTTCATCAGTGGTCGGCAATATCCAGCGCGCGTTGGCCTGACGCACGTCGAGCGGCTGGCCCTCCTCGGCCAGCACCATCGTTTGCGCCACCTCGTACCAGTAGCGCGTCCCGGCGGCGTCCAGCCGGACGATGTCGCCGGGCTGAAGCTGCACGAGGTCGCGGAAGACCTCGCCGTTGGCGTTGTGGTGGCCGTTGATCACCGTGTTGCCTGGCTCGCCGAGGGTCGCGGAATCCTGGTGCCAACCGGCGGCGAAGGTGGCGGGCACATCCCACTGCGCGACGGTACGCCCGTCGATCTGGACGAGATGCTGGCCGACCGGCACAACCGGCGCGTCCAGCCCGATCGCCTCGATCACGATGCGATCCGGGGCGGCGGGCGGGCGGGCCGTGGGCGACGCGGTCGGCGGCGGGGGCGCGGCGGACGTGGCCTCGGCGCGATGGGTGGGCGTCGGCGGCGGCGTGGCGGTGGCCCGCTCGTTGACGGGCAGGATCGCCAGCGCGAGCGGCTCCTCCGGCAGCGGGGGCGGCGCGACCGGGGAGCCAAGACTGCCGGGGCTGGGCGTCGGCGGCGGGGTATGCAGTCCCGGCGGCAGCAAAACGGCCTCGTCGGGCCGCAGGACCCACCATGCCAGCCCGGCGACCCCCGCCGCGAGGCACAGCAGCCCCAACGCGGTGAGCGCGGCGCCGAGCGCGGCGGTCCGGCGGAACGCACGGCCCGGCGGCGTGGGGTCGGGTGGTTGGGCTGGCTCAGGCACCCCGCTGGCCGTCCCGCAGGATGGCGGCCAGGACCGCGTCCGGGTCGGCCATCGACTCGAAGACGTGGGTGGGGCCGTGCGCGCGCAGCTCCGCGCTGGTGAACGGCCCGGTGGCGACGGCGATCGTGCGCGCGCCGATGCTCTGTGCGCAGCTAATGTCGGCGGGCGTGTCGCCGATGATGACCACGTTCTCCGGCTCGAAGCGGACCCCGCTGGCGACTTCGGCGCGTTGGAGCGCGAGGGGCGGCAGCATGGCGCGCTCCCAGCCCTCCGAGCCGAACGCACCCACCGGGAAGTGGGCCGGGTCGAAGCCCGCCGTGGTCAGCTTAAGCGCGACGATCTCCGACATATTGCCCGTCACGAGGCCGAGCATCACCGCCGGGTTTGCGTGCAGCGCGGCGACGACCTCCAACGCGCCGGGGCACGCCTCGACCGTGTAATCCGGGATGATGGCCGTCAGGTGGCGCAGCAGCGCGGCGTTGTACGTGCTGACCAGCGGCTCGATGTCGGCGGGCGTGATGCCCGAATCGGCCAGCGCCTCGATCAGGATGCCCCAGTCGGTCTTGCCGGGGAAGTGGACCGAGTCCATGCTGCCACAGGTGCCGAACACTTCGAGCATCGCCAGCTTGAGCGCCTGTAGCCCGCAGCCCCAGGCTTTCAGCAGCGTGCCGTCAATATCGAACAGGGCGAGGTACTTGGGATGTTGCATGTCGTAGTGTGCCTTTCGTGCAGGTAACGAAGCGCGGGAGTAAACCCCATCCCGCTACACCTCGCGCAGCTTGCCCTTCGTGCTGGGGACGCCCGCCCGGCGCGGGTCGCGGGCCACGGCCATCGACAGCGCGCGGCCCAGCGCCTTGAACAGCGCCTCGGCCTGGTGGTGATCGTCGCGCCCGTACAGCACGGCGGCGTGCAGGTTCATGCGCCCGTGCACCGCGATCGACTCGAAGACGTGCTGCACCAGCGAGGTCGGCATCTGGCCGATCATCGGCGCGGTGAACGCACCCTCGAAGACGGTGTAGGGCCGTCCGCTGAGGTCGACCACCACGCGGGCCAGCGCCTCGTCCATCGGCACGTAGGCATGGCCCATGCGCGCGATGCCCTTCCGCTCGCCGAGCGCGTCGTCCAGCGCGCGGCCCAGGCAGATCGCCACGTCCTCGACGGTGTGGTGCGCGTCGATGTGCAGGTCGCCGGTCGCCTTCACGGTCAGGTCGAACAGGCCGTGATGCGCGACGTGGTGCAGCATGTGGTCGAAGAAGCCCACCCCGGTGTCGATCTGCGCCTCGCCGTGCCCGTCGAGGTTCAGCGCCAGCTCGATCTGCGTCTCGTTGGTGCGGCGCGTCACCGTCCCAATGCGGTTAGTCATGGCTCGCTCCGATCTCGTGCAGCGCCGCCAGCAGCCGGTCGGTCTGCTCCGGCGTGCCCGCGCTGATGCGGATATGGTCGCTCAGGCCGCGCTTGTTGTAGTAGCGGACGAGGATGCCCCGGCGCTCCAGCGCGGCGCGCAGGTCCGGCGCTTCCATGCCTGTCACGCGGCACAGCACGAAGTTGCTGCGGCTGGGGTACGGCTCCAGGAACGGGAGCCGCGCCAACTCGCGCTCCAGGCGCTCGCGCTCCGCGACCAGCCGCGCGACGTTGTCAAGGAGGGCAGGGGCCGCGCGTAACGAGGCACGCGCCGCCGCGTCCGCCGCGACGTTGAGGTTATACGGCTGCTTGATCTTCCACAGGTGGCGCATCAGGTCGAGCGGGAAGATCCCGTACCCGACGCGCAGCCCGGCCAGCCCGGCCCACTTGCTGAAGGTCCGCAGCACGACCAGGTTATCCGTGCCGGGCACGCGGGCGGCGGCGCTCTCCACGCCGCTGAACTCGATGTACGCCTCGTCCAGCACGACGACCAGCGGCAGCGCCAGCAGGCGGTCGAGCACGCCCGGCGCGATCAGGCCCCCGTCCGGATTGTTGGGCGAGCAGACGAACAGCAGCTTGGGATGGTGCGCCTCGACCGCCGCCTCGATGGCTGCCACGTCCAGCGCGAAATCCGGGCCGCGCGGCACGTCGATCACGCGGGCGTGGGCCAGCGGCGCGTCGAAGCTGTACATGCCGAACGTCGGCGGGCAGTTGATCACCGCGTCGCCCGGCTCGATGAACAGTTGCAGGATCAGCTCGATCAGCTCGTCGGCGCCCGCCCCGACGAGGATATGCTCCGCCTCGACGCCCACGTACTCGCTGAGCAGCGCGCGCAGCTTGCCCGCCTCCGGGTCGGGGTAGATGTGCACGTCCTCGAGCGCAGCCAGCGCCGCCCGGACGCCCGGCGCGGGGCCGTAGGGGTTCTCGTTGGCGTCCAGCTTGACGATGTCGCCGGGGGCGAGGCCCAGCCGCTCGCAGAACACCTCAAGCGAGGTGGTGGGCGTGTACGCCTCCATCGCCGCGATGTCCGGGCGGATCCGTACCGCTTGTCGTGTCGTCCCGGCCATGTCACACGCTCCGGCCGGCGCGTGCCTCGGCGGCGGCGGCGTGGGCGGTTAGCGCCTCGGCGCGGGCCAGGGTGGCGGCGGCTCCGCTGAGGGACCGCGCGGCGGCGGCGTCCAGCCCGATCAGGCTGGTGATCTTCACGAAGTCGAGCACGTTCAGCGGCGAGGCGAAGCGCGCCGTGCCGCCGGTCGGCATGACGTGGCTCGGCCCGGCGACGTAGTCGCCCAGCACCTCGAACGAGCTTTCGCCCAGGAAGATCCCGCCCGCGTTGCGGACCTGCCCGACCCACTGCCACGGGTCGCGGACCAGCAGGCACAGGTGCTCGGCGGCGTAGGCGTTGGCGACCTCGAACGCCTGCGGCAGATCCGCGACGATCACCGCGCCGCTGCGGGTGGCGAGGGCCTGTTCGATGATCGCGGCGCGGCTGAGCGTTTCCATCCGGCGCGCCACCTCGACCGCGACGCGCTCCGCGAAGGCGCGGCTGGGCGTGACCAGGATCGCGGAGGCCAGGACGTCGTGCTCGGCCTGCGCCAGCAGGTCGGCGGCGGCCAGCGCGGGGTAGGCGTGCTCGTCCGCGATGACCATCGTCTCGGTTGGCCCCGGCAGCCCATCGATGCCCACATCCCCGAACACCTGCTGCTTGGCGAGCGTGGTGAACAGGCTGCCCGGCCCGACGATCTTCGCCACGCGCGGCACGCTCTCGGTGCCGTAGGCCAGCGCCGCGATCGCCTGCGCGCCGCCTGCGCGGTAGACCCGCGTGACGCCGCACACCGCCGCCGCCGCGAGGATCACATCCGGCACGCGGCCCCCGTCACGGCCCGGCGGCGTGCAGACGACGATCTCCTCAACGCCCGCGATCTGCGCCGGGATGACGCTCATCAGCAGCGACGAGGGCAGCGGCGCCGTGCCGCCCGCCACGTACACGCCGACCGAGTCCACCGGGCGCACCAACTGGCCGAGCGACCCTTCCGCGTTGGCGTCGATCCAGCCGTGGACCGGCTGCTTACGGTGGAAATCCGCGATGCGGTCGGCGGCGAGCAGCAGCGCGTCCCACACCTCGTCGGGCACGGCGTCCACCGCGCGCTGGATGTCGCCCGGCGGCACGGCCACCGCGTCGAGCGTCACCCCGTCGAGGCGCGCCGCCCAGTCCAGCAGGGCCGCGTCGCCGCGCTCGCGCACGTCACGGATGATGCGCCGCACGGCCTCCTCCGGCGTGACCGGCTCCCCGAACAGCCCGGCCAGGCTTTCGCGCAAGGCGTCGGGCACGTCGATGTCCCGCAGTGAGTGACGCGCCAGGATCGTGCGCTGCGCGTCGGCCAGGTCCAGGATGCGTAAACCTCCGTCGTGGCTCATGAGACAGACTCCTCCGGGTTGAGGGCGGCCAGCAGGCGCTGGTAGCGGGCCGGCTGCTCCTCGAAGATATAGGTGATCGGCGTCACCACCACGCCGCTGCCGCCGATGGCGCGGAGCTGGGTGATCACGTCATAGAGCTTGCTGGCGGTCGTCACGAGGTTGATGGCCCACCAGTTCATCGCGCCGTCCCGCGTGACCATCGGGGAGATGGTCGGCCCTTGCAGGCCGCCGAGGTCCGGCTGCTCGAAGATCGCGGCGCGCAGCTCGCTCATGTGGTTGGCACGGATGTTGGCGAAGATCATGTACTGGCCGCGCGCGCGCAGGTGCGCCTCGATGAACTCCAACACCTGCCGCGTGACGGCGAGCACGTCCGGGCGTGCCTGGAGCGCGGCGCGGTTGCCGATCAGCACCGCCTGGGAGCGCACCAGCACGCCGTCATCCAGGGGGCGCAGACGGTTCTCGCGCAGCGTGGTGCCGGTGCTGGTGATGTCCACGATGAAGTCGGCGTAGCCGATGGTCGTGGCGGATTCCAGCGCCCCGTCGGCCAGGACGAGGCGCACGTCCTCGATCCCGGCCTCTGCCAGGAAGCGCCCGACGGTGTTGCTGTACTTGGTCGCCACGCGCAGGCTCTTTTCGCGCGCCTTGCGTGCCAGGTCCGCGACGGTGTGCACGTCCCATTCCTCCGGCACGGCCACGACCAGCGCGCACTCGCCGTAGCCGAGCGCGTCGTGGATCACGATCACGCTGTCCGCGCCGCCGTTGAGCGCCTCGGTCAGC
>CAZGLU010000222.1:0-6488 GCA_964526095.1 uncultured Anaerolineaceae bacterium
GGCTGCACGTCGATGCCGTAACGCCGCATCACGACCAGGTCGTACGACGCGTTGTGCGCGTACTTGGGGATGGCGGGGTCCGTCAGGGGCGGACGGAGCGCCTCGATGACGCGCTCCAGCGGAAGCTGCTGCGGCGTGTGGCCCGCCACCAGATCGGGCTGGACCGCCTCGCCAGCGGCGGGCGCGTTCGGCGCGACGTGCCCGACCGGCACGTAATAGCCCTCGGTGCCGTCCACGGCGAGCGCGATGCCGACCAGATCGCCGAGCATCTGATCGACGGAGGTCGTCTCGACGTCGAACGTGATCGCCTCCGCCGCCGCCAGCCGCTCGACCAGCACGGCCAGCTTCGCCTCGTCGTCCACGATGGCGAACGGCACCGGCGCGTCCTCCGGGGCGGGGATGGCGGGCTGCTCTTCCCGCGCGCCCGCGACCTCGAACATCGAAAGCTGCTGTACGGGGCCGGGCGCGGCCTGCGCCTCCGGCTTGCCCGGCAGCCGGTCGATCAGGGAGCGGAACTCCAACGCGCGGAACAGCGCCTCGACCTGCGCATAGTCATAATCGTGCGCCACGCAGCGCGTCAGGTCGATCTGGACCTCGACATCCGTGCGGATGCGGGCCAGCTCGCGTGAGAGGAAGGCCAGCTCGCGCCCGGCCTCAAGCTTGGCGCGTGTCGCGCCCTTGATCTCGTCGATGTGCGCGTAGAGGTTGTCCAGCGAGCCGTACTCCTTGATGAGCTTGGACGCGCCCTTCTGCCCGATGCCCTTCACGCCGGGGATGTTGTCCGAGGTGTCGCCCATCAGCCCTTTCAACTCGACCAACTGCGGCGGCTCCAGCCCGTATTCCTCGCGGAAGCGCGCGAGGTCGTAGAGCTGCGTGTCACCCTGGCGCTTGCCGGGAAGCTGCACGCTGGTGCAGTCGGTGATCAGTTGGAGCAGGTCGCGGTCCCCGGTGATGATGCGCACGGCACAGCCGTCGCGCTCGGCCTGGGGCGCGATCGAGCCGAGCACGTCGTCGGCCTCGTAGCCCTCCAACTCCAGGATCGGGATGTTGAACGCCTCGATCAACTCGCGGATGCGGTCAAGCTGCGTGCGCATCTCGTCGGGCATCTTCTCGCGCGTGCCCTTGTAGGCGTCGTACAACACATCCCGGCCGGACATGCCCTGGTCGAAGGCCACGGCCAGGTATTTGGGCTGTTCGTTCAGGATATCGATCAGGGTGCGGGCGAAGCCATAGACGGCGTTCGTCGGCTCGCCGCCGCGCGTGCTGAAACTCTCGATCGGGAGGGCGAAGAACTGGCGGTAGGCCAGCGCGTGGCCGTCGATGAGTACGAGGGTGGGGCGGTCCATGGCGCGATCCTTTGTCCGGGGGTACCTGAACGGATGTGCGTAGAGTATACCACCGCACCGGCCCTGGGTCGATGCGGTGGGCGGGAACCTTGCGATTTTGCAAGTTTGACTCATTTATTAAGAAACATATATACTAAAATCATCGCGTAGGCCGAGGTGGGCGCAACCAAGCCATGCGCCCGGTATTCAGGACGCGCAAGGAGCTGCTGCATCATGAATTCACGTTATCGCTTCGTCGTCACGTTGCTGGCTGCGGCGCTGGCCCTGACGGCCCTCGGTACGCCGCTCACAGCATCGGCCCAGGGGGACACGCCCCTTGTCTCGGATCAGCCCCTGATCGTCAGGCTGGAACCTGGGGTCGCCCATCGCCTGAGCTTCACGGCCCCCGCGCTGAACGGGTTCGACCTGAGCCTGACACGCCTGACGGACTTCCCCTACGCCGCCGTGCTGGTCGGGCCGGACGGAGTCGAGCTGCCCCTGGTGGTGGGGCCGGATGGCCGGGCCACGCATCAGGGCGGGATGCTGGCGCAGGACAGCCCCTACGTGGTCATCGTGCAGTCGGACAGCGGCGGGGACCTGCTCGTTCAGTTTGCGCTGATCCCGGTCCAGCCGGAGCCGTTGGGCTTCGGACTGACGGTCGTCGAACTGACGGATGCAACGCGGCACTTCCTGCTTCAGCCGCCGGGGGACGTCAGCAGCCCCACCGAGTTGATCATCGACACGCTGCCCTTCGACCCGGCTGCGCCGCTCCTGCTTCCGGCGGTGCAGGTGCGCAGCATGCAGACCGGGGACGTCGTCGTGGCGGCGCTTAACGGGCTGGTGCCGGAGGTGTCTGCCATCCTGCCGCCGCAGCACCCCTTCCTGCTGGAGATCCAGAATGCGAGCGCGCCGCTGAACGTCAACGTGACGTGGAACCCGATCCCTGAGGTGGTCGTCACGCCGAGCGCAGGGGGCGCGCCCGCGCCGTCCGGCAGCGGCGGCTCGTCCGGCTCCCCGGATGCGACCGAGGAAACCTCGGGCGGGACGAGCAGTGACGCGACCTACACCCCCACCGTGACGGGCACGCCGCCGACCCATACCCCGACTTATACCGGCACGCAGCCCACCTATACGTACACGCCGACGTACACCTACACACCTGACCCACAGCATACACCAACGTACACCTATACGCCCTATACCCCCACGGCGACATATACCCTGGACGTGCAGGGGATACAGGCGCCCACGAATACGCTGACCTACACGCCCACGCAGGCCCCGCCGACCGCTACGTATACGCTGACCTATACCCCGACGGCGACGCCGCCTATGGCACCCCCGGACGGAAATTACGCGTTGAATATCCCGCTGGACAGCACCGGGTCGGTCACGGATTTCGTGTCCTATCCTGACGGGGATACGGAGGATCGAGTCAGCTACAGCGTCTCCGGCCTGAACCCGAACGTGGCGCTCCCCGGCGGGCGGGCGCGGCTGACCATCGCCGCGAGCTGCTTCGGGACGGGCACCCAGTTCGTCACGTTCTCCACCGGCGGGCAGACCTATAGCTGCGGGCAGACGCTCGTGGACCGCGAGGTGACCTTCGACAACAACACCGGGTCGGTGACGATCACCGCTACAGGCGGGCAGGGCACCTACGTCCAGTGGGTGCTGACCGGCACCGCGACGCGCATCAACTAACGGGCGAGCCGCCCCCGGCGGGCACCCAAACCGCACGAACCCATCAGCCGGTGATGCGTCACCGGCTGATTTTGTTCCCGCTGATGCCCCTCTCCAGGCCACACGTCTGAACAACTGCATGCACGGCACGTGGTTTTTGCTGTTTCTTAACTGCACTTTAATTGTTCTACCATAAAGTGTACATAAAGGCGTCGAGCGTTCGTATGTTTGATCTTAAGGGAGAAGGTTGATGCGATTTTCCGGGTTGAAACTTGCCGTCGTGAGCGCATTCGTTGCGCTGCTGGCCCTGACTAGCATTGTGCCGCCAGCTCAAGCCATCGCAGGCCCGCGGCTGTCGTTTTCGTCAGCGACCGCCCAATGCATGATGGGAACCTATTCGCTGGAGTGGGAGGCGCCGAGCCATGCTGCAGCGCTACCTCAACTGTGGTTCGGTATCGGGCGGAACCCTATACCGTCCATGGTCGATTTCCGTGTTGCGGCGATCCTGGTCGAGGATGGGACCGTCCTGGCCGAACAGACCATCGCGCTGGACATCTTCGGTGCCACGGACACAAACCAGTACACCGGCACGCTCTGGATCAACGAGCAGGCGGAGGGGGCCGAGATCCGGTTCGAGGTGTATGTCATTTCGAGCTTCGTGGTGGACGCTGCGCCGGCCGGGATCTTTGGCGGCCCATCCGTGGCGATGGCCATGACACCTTCAGGCCCGCAACTGCTCGACGAGATCACGGTGGAGTATGCGCCCTGCTCGCCCGATCTGCCGGACCCCGTGCCAGGGGCGCGCCCTGGGCCGGAGATGATCGTGCTGGATGGGGCCGTGGTCGGGCGCTTCCTGAGCGACACGCCGCTGTACTACGCGCCGGATCTGTCAGCCCTCGTGTACCCGCAGATCACCATCAAGGCCGGCGAGACGCTGTGGGTCTTCGGCGTGGATGAAACCGGGGAGTTTTATCAGGTGCTGGTGTGGGCGACGAAGCTGTGGGTGCCGGTCGGCGCCGTCGGCCCGAACCCTGATGCGCCGTGGAACGGCGCAGCCCTGCCGGACACCGTCATCGACTGACGCACCGGCCTGATACGCGAAAAGCAGACCGCACCGGAACGCCGGGGCGGTTTTCTTGTTGGGCGGGGTTAATCCTGGTACTGGTAGCTGGCGAAGCGCGCGATCTCGCGGTCGGACAGGTCGCGCGGGGGCGTGATCAGGTAGTAGCCATCGGCCCACAGCGGGCGGTCCTCGTCCACGCTCTCCGGGTAATAGGCGGCGGCGGCGCGGGCGGTCTCGTCCATCAACTGCACGATGACCGCATCCGGCGGCGTCTTCTGCGGGATGCTGAGCGTGACCAGCACGGAATCCCCGGTGATGGCGAGCTGGTGCAGCGTGCTGCCCGCCTCGTCCGCGACCTCGCTCAGCCAGTTGTTCAGGTCCTCAGCCAGGTCGCCGGTCAACTCAACGGCGGGATCGCGCACCAGCCAGAGGCAGGTGTAGGCGATCGCCGGTTCGTCGGGCGCGGCGGGCTGCGATGTGCCATCCTGCGCGAGGGCTGCCTCGCGCGCGGGATGCCCGGTCGCGGCCTGTTCCAACGCCTGCTCGGCGGCTTCGCGCAGATCCTCGATGGGCTGCGGCTCGACGGGGGCCGTGTCCCACACGACGTCGGCGGGCGGGTCGAACGAGTCCGCCTCGGCCACGTCCTCCGGCACGCTCGCCAGCGAGACGCTCAGCCGCCGGGCCTGCCGCCGGATCGTGCGGATCGAGGTCCCGGCGTGGAAGACCATGCTCAGCAGCAGGCCGTCCTCGACCAGCATGCTGTACAGCAGGAACTCCCCGAACTCCGGCACCCGGATGTAACGCATGAGCGTGTCGGACTCGACGGTGCTGGTCTGCCACGCGCGGGCGATCTCCGTAAAGAGGTGGTCCATTGCGCTGGGGGGCAGGTCTCCGGCCTCGGCCAACCGCTCGTCCCCACGCGTGAGCAGGATGGCCTGCGACGAGCTTTCAAGCGAGAACTGGGTGAGCTGCACCGCGAGTTGGGCCAGCGCCGCATCCTCGTCCAGGTCGGACGCGGCAGCGGCGGGTGGGGCGGCGGGCGACGGCTCGACCTCCGGCTGCTCCGGCGCGGTCACAGCTTCGGGCACAACTTCGGGCGGCGCGGCGGCGTCCTCGTCAGCGCCCGGCTCGTCCACCGGGGCGCCCTCCCAGGCCACGGCCTGCGCCGGATCCTCGTCCGGCCAGCCCCAACCGGCGTCCTCCTCCGCCCGTCCCTCGTCGATGGGTTGGCCGGGGCCTGCGTCGGCGGCTTGCCCTACCTGGGCCGCGTCCGCCAATAGCTCCTCGAAGATACCGGCCAGCTCGTCGTCCGCACGCGCGGCATCCTCTGTGTCGAGGGCGGCTTGCGGCGCGCGCTCGCCCTCGAACAGATCAGCTTCGGGCGTCCACGCCTGAACGTCGGCCTCCTCCGACGTGGCGGCCTGGGCGGGGAGGCGCTCGTCGTCGGCTGGCGGCGGCGGCTGGATGTCGGTCGAGGGCTGGATGTCGCCCCATACCCCCGCGCTCGAAGGCTCCGTCGGGGCGGGACGGGGCGCGCCCGGCTCACCGACGAGCCGGTTGAGTTCGTCCAGCACCATCTGCGAGGGCCGCGTGTCCTCCTTGGAGACCGGCGGCTCGCGGAACATCTCGTCCGGCGGCGGCGGCACGTCATCCTCCGGCCCGGCCTGCCGGTCGAACAGCGCGGACAGGCGCGAGGCGTCGCGGCTTAGCTCCGACTGGTTCCAGGAGGGCAGCGGCTTGAGCTGGGGGCGCGTTTCCGAGAGCGGCAGCCGCTGCTCGATCTCCGCAAGCAGTGCGTCCAGCGAAAATTCCGGCGTCCCGGCATCGGACACCGCGTTGAGGGCCTGCGTGGCGGGGTAGAGGGACGAGTCCTCCTCGTCGCTGTCGGGTTCCTGCGCGGCGAGTTCGTCGTCCGGCACGATGCCCCCGGCCTGGTAATCGACCAGCCAGGCCGGATCGTCTTCGGACAGGAAGTCCTCAAAGACCGCGTCGGCGGGGGCGCTCCCCGCGTCCGGGGTGGGGCGCTCGTCGGCGGAGGCCGGTTCGTCGTCGTACTCGTCCTCGTCGATGTCCTCACCGGCCAGCGCCGCCAACACCCCCTCGAATGACGGCTCGAACAGCCCGTTCATGACGTCGCCAATGGTCTCGTCGCCGTCCGCAAGCTCGTCGGCGGGTGTTTCCTCGCTCGGACGCGCGCCGCGTCGAATGGCGCTCAAGACGTAATCCAGCGTGGACGATGTCTCGACCTCCACCACCTCATCGTATTGGGCGGCCTGTTCGGCGGCCATCGAGGTGAGCAGGTCCTCCAACGGGCTGCGGCTCCCCGGCGCTGGCTCGGAGATCCGCAGCGACTCGACCAGCTCGTGGAATTCGTCGCGGGGCGGGGGCGCGGCCTCGTCAGGTCCGGCGTGGGCCACGGC
>CAZGLU010000223.1:0-2038 GCA_964526095.1 uncultured Anaerolineaceae bacterium
CGAGATAATGAGCGGTGACTGGAGTTCAGACGTGTGCTCTTCCGATCTTGCTAGAGGCGTTCATCCGCGACGTAGACGAGTTGAGCGACGAGCCGTTCCTGCTGATCCTGGACGAGTACGACCGGACGGATAGCGCCGACGACCTCCAGGCGTTCGTGGAGCAGGTCATCGTGCGCCTGCCAGCCAAATGCAAGATCGTGATCAACAGCCGCACACTGCCGCGCCTGCCGTGGGTGTCGCTGATCGCCCAGCGTAAGGCCGTCATCCTTGAGGACGACAAGGTGGTGGCGTCCGACTTCTACGGCATGAGGACCGAAGGCGACACGCTGTTGGAGGTCAACGCTCTAGGCCCAGGCTACGTGCTGCTGAACGGGGAGCCGATCGAGACGTGGGAAGGGCACCTGCCGCGCCTGCTGTTCTTCTTCGCGCTGGACCGGCCTGTGGTGACGCGCTCCGAGATCTGCCAGGCGTTCTGGCCTGACCTGGACAACGATCAGGCGGTGAACGTGTTCCACGTCACGAAGCGGCGGCTGCATAAGGCGCTTGATTTCGATGTGCTGGTGCACGAGGGCGGCTATTACCGCGTGAACCCGGCGGTGTCGGTGCATTACGACATCATGGCCTTCGTCGGCGCGCTGGTCAAGGGGCGGTCGCCGGAGACGGAGGACAAGGCTGCCGCGTGGCAGGAGGCCATCGACCTGTACCGGGGGCCGTTCTTGCAGGGGCACAGCGATGACTGGATCCTCGAACGCCGCCAGGAATATCAGGCTGGCTACCTGGAGGCCCTCAGCGAGATGGCCCGTATCCGGCTGGAGGAAGGGCGTCAGGAGAACGCGCTGGGGCTGCTGCTGCGTGCCGTAGGGGAGAACGACCGCTACGAGCCGATCCACCGCCAGATCATGCAGCTCTACGCGGACCTGGGGCGCCGCAGCGAGGCCGCCGGGCACTATCAGAAGCTGGTCGAACGGCTGCGCAGCGATGGGCGCGAGCCGGAAGCGGAAACGCAGGAACTCTACCAGGCGATCATGTCGTAGCGGGGCTGCCCGCGACGACCGCCTTCAGCGCAACATAAAAGCCCGCAGAGTGCGGGCTTTTTGATCTGCGCCCCTGGAGGGATTCGAACCCGCGGCCTTCCGCTTAGAAGGCGGTTGCTCTATCCACTGAGCTACAGGGGCTATTGTAACGTGATCTTAGGGGCCGCCGCGCCCTATGTCAAGGTTGGATCAGCGTCGCGCTAACCGGCGTCGTCGTCCACTACGGGCCGGATCCCCTTATACACTGTTGTGCCCGCGAAAGTGCGGAGGATCGTCATGGGGGGACGCTGAAGAAGCTGGCTCAGTTCCACAGGGGTGAGGGGCGTGTTGTTGTTCGCGAGAAAGATGCGAAACACGGCGTCAACGAGGGACGTCTGAGGCGAGATGAAGTCCGGCTGGCGGGCGGCTTCTTGCAGGGCGCGCTGCAATGCGTCGACCTGGTGCACTTCCGCCGTGACGGGATCGATCCAGTCCACCTCTTCGGTTTCGCGGTGCTCGGCAAAGAACTGGCGCTGCTCCGCCGGTAGGTGGCTTAGCAGGTAAACGCGTAGCTCGCGCCCTTCACGGTCCCACCACTCGTAATCGATGTGGAACTTGGTATCCAGCGTGGGCTTGACCCGGCGGCTCGCAGCACTGGCTGACGTGCTCACCGATAACCTCCTCGATTCGCGTTCAGGTACGTAGTGCCCCACCTGGACGACACGCTATGCCATCCGCCAGTATGGGCCGCCGACGTGCTCAAATTCCGGACGCGTGACTAAGGCCGCGAAGATCGGGCCGGGCGGGCAGCGCATGATGACGTTGACCGCGCTGTACAGCGTCTTGGCGTGGACGGCCTGCTGCGGTGTGAGGCGTGCAAGCTGTGACAGGCATTGGCGCATCACTTCGGGCAGCCGCGCCGCCGCACGCTCGGCAGGGATCCACAACGCGTCGATCGCCTGGAGGTCATCCGCCCCCAGGACCATAAGCTCGTCGTATTCCGCGCCGATGCCGCGCTTCTGGTT
>CAZGLU010000223.1:2048-6436 GCA_964526095.1 uncultured Anaerolineaceae bacterium
GATCCGACGCGATCGCCAGCCGGATCCAGTCCGTGCGCGGCTTGTAGGCCGCGAAATCCACGATGATGCGCGACGGATCATCCGTCTGGCGGACGGTGATGTACGAGCCGACCGGCAGGCGGTAATGACGGTAAAGCTGCGCCAGCCCGTACACGTAATGGTGCTCGCGTACAACCCAGCCGAGCATCTCCTCACCCGTCTGCCCGTCCACAAGGGTCATCAGGATGCGTGGTGCCTCGTAGGCGGTGGGGAACAGGTGCCGGATGCGTGAGCTGAGCGGCAGCGTTCCGGTGCGGCGGTGGGGGAAGTTCAGGCTGAAAGTGACCTCGCTCGCCTGCTCGCTGGGCGAGCGCAGGTTGGACAGTTCGTCGTCGATCTCATGCTCGATCGCCAGCAGTTCGTCTGTGAGCGCCCGATGGTCATACTCGATCGGGATGTAGCGCAGACGCTCCGGTACCGACGTGACTTCCTCAGGCTCCATGTCGCGCAGGAACCATAGCACCTTGCCCGCCGGGCCGACCTCGTCAAAGCGCGGGTCGTGGAACAGCGCATTGTCGAGCGAGAAATTCCGCAGCCGTGGGTTCACTTCCTCCGGCAGGTCGATCTCGGCGGCGATGTCGCTGGTCCGTAGCGGCCCGCCGTTGTGCATCACCAACACCGCCTCGGCCAGGTGCAGATGCGCCAGGCTGACCTCGGCCAGCAGCGACCGCAGGAACCACCGCCCGGCGAAGTAAACCGCGTCCGGTTCCTGGCGCAGCCGCTCCTCCAGCACGTAGATCAAGTCATCGCCGTACTCGCGCAGGATCGCGTCTACGTCGATCTCCGCGGTGATGGCGGCAGGATCGGTATCTGGCGCGAGGTTCAGCGCGTGGGGCGTCTTGAGGTTGCTGGCGAACTCGCGCGTGCGCCCACCCTCGAAGGTGACCCGCAGGACGGTGAACTCTCCGTGTTCCGGGTTCCGGCCGGGGCGTTCCCCGACCACCTCACCGGCTACATAGCCGAGGGCGGGGAACACAAGCTTCTGCCCAACGGTGTAGGTGCCCTGCGGCTGGAAGATCTCGCCACGTTCAAGCTGGTGGCGGAGGCGCTGTGCTTCGACGTCGATACGGTGTTGGATAAGGCGGCGCACGATCTCAGCACTGGTGAGCGGGGTTTCCTCCTCGAGGAAGGTCGAGAAAATGTACTCGACATCCTCATCGGTGATCTGGAACTGGTCCGACCAGTACTGCTCAGATGCAATTTGATGCTGGAGCAATGTGATTACCTGTTGCCTGGCTAGTCAGTCAAAAGCGGTATTTCGTACGGCAGGATAGATTATAGCAAAGGGTGGAGGGCTGGCAAGGCTGCATTGAGGAACGAGGGAGGCATCCGGCCCGGTCGATAACCGGGAAGGGGCAATATCAGGTATAATCTGCACAGAAATCTGTGAAACCACGCGGTTACCTGTCCCGTCAGCGCCAGCCCCGTGCGACCTGTCGACGGGCTACGGCATGCGGAATGCAACTAGCTGAGGAAGGAAATCAATGGCGAATAGAGACAGACGCGACACGTTTGGTACGTTGTCTAGCTTTGAGTTGGATGGCGCAACGCTGCATTACTACAGCCTTGATCGCCTGGAAGAGCAGGGCCTCGGCGCTGTTTCGAAACTGCCATTTTCGATCAAGGTCTTGCTGGAGTCGGTGCTGCGCAATAACAACGGGTTCGAGGTGACCGATGAGGACGTGACGAGCCTGGCCGCGTGGTCCCCGACGACTGCCGCCGTGCGCGAGATGCCGTTCAAGCCGGGCCGCGTGATCTTGCAGGACTTCACCGGCGTCCCGTCGCTGGTGGACCTCGCCGCGCTGCGCTCCGCCATGCAGCGGATGGGCGGCTCGCCGAAGCGGATCCAGCCGTCGATCCCGGTCGATCTGGTCATCGACCATTCCGTGCAGGTGGACAGCTTCGGCTCTGTGGCGGCGTTCCAGATCAACGCCGAGATCGAGTTCGAGCGCAACCGTGAACGTTACGAGTTCCTGCGCTGGGGGCAGAAGGCGTTTGACAACTTCCGCGTGGTGCCGCCTGCCACAGGTATCGTGCATCAGGTCAACCTGGAGTATCTCGCGAGCTGCGTCATGACGGTGGACCAGGACGGCATGCGGGTCGCCCTGCCGGACAGCCTTGTGGGCACCGACTCGCACACGACGATGATCAACGGCCTGGGCGTCGTGGGGTGGGGCGTAGGCGGCATCGAGGCGGAAGCGGTCATGCTGGATCAGCCGATCTACATGCTGACGCCGGAGGTGATCGGGTTTAAGCTGACGGGTCGCCTGCCGGAAGGCGCCACCGCGACGGACCTTGTGCTGACCGTGACCCAGATGCTGCGCGCGCGCGGCGTGGTGGGCAAATTTGTGGAGTTCTACGGGCCGGGCCTGAGCAACCTCAGCCTGGCCGACCGCGCGACGCTGGGCAACATGGCCCCGGAGTATGGCGCGACGATAGGCTTCTTCCCGATCGACGCGGAGACGCTGCGCTACCTGCGGCAGACGAACCGCCCGCCGGAACAGGTGCGGCTCGTGGAGGAATACACCAAGCGGCAGGGCCTGTTCCGCACCGACAGCACACCCGACCCGGTGTTCACCGACACGCTCGAGCTTGATATGGGAACCGTCGAGCCGAGCATCGCCGGGCCGAAGCGCCCGCAGGACAAGATCCCGCTGTACGAGGCTAAGCGTGCGTTCCAGCAGGCCCTTGTCGCTCCCACATCGCAGCGCGGCTTCGAGCTGTCGGAGGCGGACCTTCAGCGCACCGGGACGATATGCCTGGGGGATAACGGCCACCGGGTCGAGGTTGGACACGGCGTCGTCGTGATCGCGGCCATCACAAGCTGCACGAATACGTCGAACCCGGCGGTGATGATCGGGGCCGGGCTGCTGGCCCGCAAAGCTGTCGAGCGCGGGTTGCGCAGCGCGCCGTACACCAAGACCAGTTTGGCTCCCGGCTCGAAGGTCGTCACGGCCTACCTCAAGGAAGCGGGACTGCTGCCGTACCTGGAGGAGCTTGGCTTCTACCTGGTGGGCTACGGCTGCACCACCTGCATCGGCAACAGCGGTCCGCTGCCCGCCAGCGTGGCGGACGTGGTGGAGGAGCAGCAGTTGGTCGCCGCCGCCGTGCTGAGCGGTAATCGCAACTTCGAGGGGCGCATCAACCCGTATGTGCGCGCCAACTACCTCGCATCTCCGCCGCTGGTCGTGGCGTATGCCATCGCGGGGCGCATGGACATCGACCTGCTGAACGAGCCGTTGGGGCAGGGGAGCGATGGCAAGCCGGTATACCTGCGCGATATCTGGCCTACGCAGAAGGAGATCGCGGATACCATGGCGTCGGCCATCAAGCCGGAGATGTTCGCAGAGCAGTACTCGAACGTCTATGATGGCAACGAAGCGTGGAACGCGATCCCCGTCACCGACAGCGAAGTATACGATTGGAACCCGGAATCGACGTACGTGCAGGAGCCGCCGTTCTTTATCGACCTGCCGCGCGAGCCGGAGCCGCTTTCCGATGTGCGTGGGGCGCGTGTCCTGGTCATGGTCGGTGATTCGGTCACGACGGACCATATCTCGCCCGCCGGTTCGATCTCGATCAAAAGCCCGGCGGCGCGCTACCTGATGGAGCGCGGCGTGGAGCCGAAGGACTTCAACTCGTATGGGGCGCGGCGCGGCAACGACCGCGTGATGGTGCGCGGCACCTTCGCGAACGTGCGCCTGCGCAACCAGTTGGCGCCCGGCACGGAGGGCGGCGTGACGATCCATCTGCCGAGCGGCGAGCAGATGTCGATCTTCGACGCGGCGGAGCGCTACAAGGCAGCGGGCACGCCGCTGCTGGTGCTCGCGGGCAAGGAGTATGGGACGGGAAGCTCGCGGGACTGGGCGGCCAAGGGTACGCTGCTGCTGGGCGTGAAGGCCGTGATCGCGGAGAGCTTCGAACGCATCCACCGCAGCAACCTGGTCGGCATGGGCGTGTTGCCGCTCCAATTCCAACCCGGCGAGAGCTGGCAGAGCCTCGGCCTGACGGGACACGAATACTTCGACATCGTTGGGCTGAACGACGACCTGCGGCCCGGACAAACGCTGGAAGTGCGCGCCACAAGCGAGGGCGGCGTGACACGGACCTTCACGGTGGTATGCCGCCTGGACACGGCGGTTGAGGTGAACTACTACCGGAATGGCGGCATCCTCCAGACCGTGCTGCGGAACTTCCTGCGCGAGGAGGTCGGCGCCTAACGTCTGGCGCGGATGGGTTGTACGCTGGTGCTTATGGGCGGGCGGGGTGTTCTCCGCCCGCCTTTATACATAATCAAATATCCAAATATACCGACCAGTACGAACGTGTACTTGCGCGTGCCCTAAAAC
>CAZGLU010000224.1:0-6406 GCA_964526095.1 uncultured Anaerolineaceae bacterium
ACACCCTATCCTACACTCTTTCCCTACACGACGCTCTTCCGATCTGTCGGCGTCATCATCATCATCGCCGTGCTGGTCAACCAGCTCCAGGCATACTTTGACAAGCAGCAGGAACACACCGAATGAGCACGCAACCAACCTCACCACAGGGCAAGCCCCTTCTGCGGGCCACACAGGTCAGCAAGTTTTTCGGCGGCCTGACGGCGCTCGACAAAGTTGATTTCGAGATCTATCCCGGCGAAGTCGTGGCGCTCCTGGGCGACAACGGCGCCGGTAAGTCGACGCTTATCAAGTGCATTTCGGGCGTCTACAGGGCGGACGAGGGCGTGATCCAGTTCGACGGGCAAGACATCACGCACCTGGCCCCGGCGGCGGTCCGCGACGCGGGTATCGAAACCATTTATCAAGACCTGGCCCTGGCCGAGAACCTGGACGTCGGGGCGAACGTGTTCCTGGGCAAGGAAAAACTCAAGCGGTTCGCCGGGATCATCCCCGTGACGGACGATGACTACATGCGCGCTGAGGCGGCGAAGGCGGTCAAGCGGCTGGACATCGTGATCCCGTCGCTGAAGCAGAAGCTCGTCAGCCTTTCCGGTGGGCAGCGGCAGGCCGTCGCCATCGCCCGCGCGCTCTATTGGGATGCGAAGCTGGTCATCATGGACGAGCCTACCGCCGCGCTCGGTGTCCCTGAGCAGCGCAAGGTGCTGGCGATGGTTCGCACCCTGCGCGACCAGGGCGTGCCGGTGATCATCATCAGCCACAACATGCAGGACGTGCTCGAGGTCGCTGACCGCTTCGTAGTGATGTTGCGCGGTAAGGTCAACGCCAACGTGCCCCGCGATCAGGTCAGCGCCGAAAAGCTGGTGAGCTACATCATGGGGGCCGAAGGCGAAGTCGTAACAAACGGCAGAGGGTAAGGTCATGCCAGATATCTTGACGTTCGGTGAAGCGCTGGTCGAGATCATGGGTCGAGGTCGACCAGCCGCTTGATCGCCCCGCTCTGTTCACCGGCCCCTACCCCAGCGGTGCCCCGTTCATCTTCGCCGTGCAGGCCGCGCGGCTGGATGTGCCCACCGCCGCGATCGGCGTGGTGGGCCGGGACGCCTTTGGCGACTGCCTGCTCCGCCAGCTTGAGGCGGACGGCGTCGATACGCGCGGCGTGCACATCCTGGACGGCCACACCACCGGTGCGGCGTTCGTGGCCTATTCGTCGGACGGCACGCGCAGCTTCGTCTTTCACATTCGCCACGCCGCCGGTGGTCAGCTTACGCCGGATCTGCTCAAGCCTGAGTTGTTCGAGGGGCTGAAGGTCCTGCACCTGATGGGTTCCACCCTTTCGATCCACGACGACGCCCTGGCGACCGGCCTGCGCGCACTGGCTATGGCCCAGGAGTCCGGCGCCAAGATCAGCTTCGACCCGAATCTGCGCCCGGAGTTGATGCCGCCCGACCGTGCACGTGAGGCGTTCGCCCCGTTCGTTGAGGCAGCGGACGTGCTGATCCCGACCGCCGAGGAAGCCCGGCTCCTTACCGGGGCCGCCACACTCGATGAGGCGGTCCAGAAGCTGCTCGCGGGCAGGCCGTCCCGGACGATCCTGATCACGCGGGGGGCAGACGGCTGCGAGGTCATCACGCAGGATGCCGCCGTGCATGTGCCCGGCTTCCCGGTCGAGGAGATCGATCCCACCGGCGCGGGCGACTGCTTCGACGCGGGTTTCCTGGCCGCGTGGATGGCCGGGTCATCCCCGGTCGAGGCGGCCCGCTACGCCAACGCCTGCGGCGCCCTGGCCGTCACCGCCAAGGGGCCGATGGCCGGTGCCAGGACCGCGCAGGAGGTCACCGCCTTTATGCAGGAACATGCGCATGCGTCATAGCGTGCGAGGCAAGTCTGGGTAAGTCTAGGTAAGTATCGTTTCGCTTCGGGTTCTGGCGCTAAACTGTCGCCATCTAAGAGGAGGATTGTGTGAAGACGCTCTCGCCAGGCCGCTGGCGTAGTCTAAAGGCAACGAGCACGGAAGATAGCATCTTCGCTATCCTGGCGTTCGATCAGCGCGGCACGTATCGCCGGATGCTGCCGGACACCATCACGACGCACAAGGAAGCAGCCGCGCTTAAGCAGGAGATCGTCGTCGCGTTGGCGCCCTACACCACCGGGGTCCTGCTGGATGCGGAATATGGGTTCGCGGCCGCGATGCACATGTCAGGGCACGTCGGGCTGCTGATGTCCCTCGAAAAGACCGGCTACAGCGGGGATTCGACCTACCGTAAGCTGGCGTTCCAGGAAGGCTGGACCGTCGAGAAGATCAAGCGGATGGGCGCCTCGGCGGTCAAGATGATGGTGTACTACCATCCCGACACGGGCGAGTTGGCCGACGAGTTGGACGAGATCGTGCGCCAAACTGTTGCCGAGTGTCACAAGTACGACCTGCCGCTGTTCCTCGAGCCGATGTCGTACAGCATCGACGCCGCCATCGACAAATCCAGCGCCACCTTCGCCGAAACGCGCGCGCGCGTGGTGCAGGAAACCGCCCGCCGCTTGAGCGCCACCGGCGCCGACGTCCTGAAGCTCGAGTTCCCGCTCGACGTCGCCTTCAACGATGACGAGGACGAATGGCGCCGGGCGTGCGAGAAGGTGAGCGAGGTCTGCGAATCGCCCTGGGTGTTGTTGAGCGCCGGTGTCGCCGCGGACGTCTTCGAGAAGCAGCTTAAGGTGGCCTGCGAGGCGGGCGCGAGCGGCCTGCTGGCTGGCCGCGCGATCTGGAAGGAAGCGGTCACCATGTCGGCGGAGGAACGCGCGTCGTTCCTCGCCACGGTGGCGCCCGAACGCCTGCGCCGCCTGACCGACATCGCGGCGAAGTACGCGCGTCCCTGGACCGACTTCTACGCACCACCCGCCGCCGACGAGAATTGGTTCAGCGCCTATCCCGGCATCGAGTAGGCAGGGTAGCCCACCCTGCCCCTGGAGTAGTGAATCACACGAGCGCCCGCGCCGAACATGGTGCCGGGCGCTCGCACTTTTGGCAGGCCCTCCGCCGATCCACCTTTACGTCAGGGTGTGCCGCTTGAGGCGCTCGCCTCCAACCACCGCCGGAGCGGCTTGGAGAAGGTCGGATAACTCCACCATGTCGCCGCGCCGACGACCTTCCAGAACCGTTCGTCGGGGGGCAGACCGTCGATGTCCTCCGCGTTCAGATCGTCGTCGGTCAGCGTCTGAAGCGCGTCCAGCATGGCGCGGTGCGCCGCCTGGTGCCGTCCGAGCAGCGCAGGGAGGGCCAGGGCGCGGCCCGCGTCGAGGATGCTGCGCTGTGCCGCTTCCGGAAGCTCGCTGAAGCTGACCTCAGTGACGGTGCGCTCGCGGATCATGTCGATCAGCCGGTCCTCTTTCCAGGTGATGATGGCGATGGCGTCCTTCACCGTCCATGCGTCCAGAAGGGGCTGATCCATCTGCCCGGCGGGGACCTGCCGTAGCAGGTCATCCCACTCAGCGCGCTTGGCGCCGATGCGCGCGAGCACCTCTTGAACGGTCATGGGCGTGAGGTGTTCCATGTAGAGGGCGAAATTCTGCTCGAACGTGGGCGCGCCGAGGTCGTACAGCGCGCGCAGGATTTGGGCGCGATGATCGGTCCCGTGATGCGCAACTTGCAGCAGCCCCACCCACACCGGCTGGTTCCAGCCATCCGGTATCCGCTCCAGATCGGCCTCGCTCAGGGCGCGCACGCGCTCCAGGATCACCTGATCGGCCTGCTGGCAGGCGGCACGCGCCGCCTCGCGGGTCGGATAGTCCTCCGCGTCGAGTTGGGGAAGATCCGGCACGCTCAGCAGCCCCCTGAGCCAGTCGTACTGTGCGTTAGCCATGTGCACGATCTGGTTGCGGATCGACCCACGGGAGTAGTCGTCTGGCTGCGTGAACTGCGCGTCGGTCAGGTGCTCCACGATGACGGTCCACAGGCGCTCGTTCATGGCCTGATTGAACCCGAACAGTGCGACCAGCATTGCGTGTGAACTCATGGCACCGTCCTTCCCCTGATTTCCTCCTGGGGGATCATATCCATACCCCGGCCATCCCGACAAACCCGGTGAGGGCGGCTATAGGCTGCGGCCCCTGCGCGGAAAAAGCATCCGTGCGGCTGCGCAGGGGGTTCAAGCGGAAATGCTCGATTTATTCCCCAGGTGAACTACAAGGGCGTTGTGTCTCCTGCCGCGGCATAGCTCTCGCCTATGCGGCAGAACACAACGCCCTTGTCGTGTTAACTAACTGATGACTACGGACGATTTGTATCGCTACGACATGATCAGGCCACCATCGACGTTGATAGTCTGGCCCGTAATGTAGTCCGCATCCTTGGACGCCAGGAAAGTAACGAGACCTGCCACATCCTCAGGCTTCCCGGCCCGCTTCATCGGAATGCCCTCGACCCATTCCGCCATGAGCTCGCCTTCACCGTAATTCCCCAGCAGCTTGCCCCACTCGCGGTCATTGTATTTCCACATGTCGCTTTCGATGATCCCAGGGCAAAATGCGTTGACCGTGATCCCGTACGCCGCCAGCTCCTTGGCAAGGCTCTGGGTGATGCCGACGACGCCCATTTTGCTTGCCGCATAGTGGGGGGTGTAGATGAAACCATCACGGGATTGCCCCGAAGCAGTATTGATCAGCTTGCCATAGCCTTGCTTGACCATGTGCTTGGCGGCTTCCTGGCAGCACAGGAAAACGCCCTTCGTGTTTACGTCCATCACCCAATCCCACTCTTCTTCGGTGAGTTTATCGAATTCCTTGATGGTGATGACGCCCGCGTTCTGAATCGAGACGTTGATCTTGCCAAAGGTGTCCATCGCGGCGCCGTACAGGTCAACCACCTGATCCCGCTTTGTGACGTCCATGACGACCGGGAGTGCCTTCCGCCCTAGCGCCCGGATCTTCTCCGCGACGTCGTTGACGCGCTCCTCATTCGAAGCGACGACGAGGTCTGCGCCTTCTTCGGCGAACCGGAGTGCAATCCCTTCCCCGATGCCGCGACTGGCGCCGGTGATAACCACAACTTGCCCTTCAAAACGGTGTAGCTTTTCCATCTCTATACTCCTTGAAAACCATTGCATGCATTGAGTGGGGGTTCCTATACCCCAGGTCACTCTTGCTTGAAACGCTGCTTCAATTTTGCCGGGCCACCTCAATTAACCGCTGGGCGGTCACGTGATCGGTGATCAGCACATTGATCCGCTTGCCCACCACCGCCCCGTAGATGGCGCGGAACTTTCGCTCACCCCCTGCAACGCCGACGGACCGCCTCACGGCCCGCAGTTGCTCCAGGTCCAGGCCGATCACGCGTTCGTCAAGGGGTGACTCAACCTTGTTTCCCTGTGCATCAAAGAAGCGCAGGCATATATCGCCAACCGCGCCCTGCTCACGCAGCGAGTCCAATTCGGCCTGCGAGAAAACGTTCCCGCTGCTCGCCAGCAAGCGCGACGGCTCTATGCTGCCGATACCGACCAGCGCCAGGGTAAGATGGTCAAAGTATGCCAGAGCCTCTGTCACGAATGGATCGGATAGCAGGATGTTGCGCGTCTCCTTGGATCCGACAACGCCGGGGGCCGAAAGCACGGTTGCCTGCCCATTAACCAAGCTAGCAAGACGTCGTGTGAGCTGCGCGGCGTGCGTCTCGGCGGTCGGATTGCCGATCCCACCCAGGATTTGAACGACATGCGCCCGGATGCTGGCAGGCAAAGGCTGCATAGCGTTGGCGGTGGCCAGCAGTGTCTCGCTCCAGGACGAAATCCCGATCACCTCGCCATCTCGGATCGTGGTCTCCAGGTAGAATGCGGCCGCCGCCCCCAAATTGCGGAGAAGCTTCTCGTCATCAGGGGCAGCATCGACGACGATGACATCTTTGAGGCCGTAAAGTTCCTGAATGGCCGTCTCAAGCGCAGTATGACAGCCAAGCGGGGCGCTCACGGTGATTCGAACGATGCCGTCGTCAAGTGCTCGCTTGAGCAACCGGGAAACCTTAGCCTGCGAGAGATCGAGTTGTTCTGCGATCTCACTTTGGCGGAGGTTATGCTCATAGTACAAACTTGCCACTTTGACTATCACGCGAAGCTCTTCAGGACAAGCCATTTCAGACCACTCCCTTCGCCGGTGCGATGCGCCCTTTACCTCCGGGCAATTTTACTATGGTCTGAATAGCGTCCGCGATACTGCCGCCTTCCACCCATCATACAGGGCCGTTCGCGTGTCCTCATCCATGCGTGGCTCAAAGCGATCGGTGGGCCGGGGCAAAGCCGCGATCTCCTCCCGCGACGACCACACCCCGACCGTCAGCCCGGCAAGGTATGCAGCCCCCAGCGCTGAAAGGACTGTCGAGCTGAGATCGGAAGAGCGTCGTGTAGGGAAAGAGTGTAGGATAGGGTGT
>CAZGLU010000225.1:0-6389 GCA_964526095.1 uncultured Anaerolineaceae bacterium
TATTTCATGCTGGAGGCGCCCGTGGGCATCCCGGCGGGCAGCGTCCGCTGGGACCTGTCGGAGCCGCTGGTCACGCGCCGCGTGCAGCTTCTGCGCCTCGATCCGATCGCCGCCGCCCGCGAGATCGTCGCCGAGCGCGGCCTTGAGGCGGTCTACGAGGAGACGACGGTCCCCGCCCTGCAAACCGGGTTCCTGACGGTGGACGTCTCGGCCAATCTGCCGCGCCGCCGCATCGCCACGCTGGAGACGGGCGTTGAGCTTCGCGTCCCCGCTCGCCCGCCACACCGCATGCACGCCCTCGTGGAGACGGTGGTGCTGCGCCCGCCTGACGATCACGGGCGGGCCGTGTTGCGCCTCTCGCCCGTCGAGCCGCCGGAGTACATGGTCGCCACGTACGCCGTGGTGCGGGGTGCCGCCGGGATCGACCAGCTTGAGCGCGAGGCGGTGCTGCATGTCGGCCCGAGCCTGCGCCTCAACCCCGATCATTTCCCCGTGCAGTTCGTGCCGGTCGAGGCGTCCGCCGCGCTGCTGGCCCAGGCGCTTGTCGGTGTGACCGTGCGCTGGCCCGATGGCCCTGAATGGGTTGAGCAGGTGTTTGAGTTGGCGGCTGAATCCCCGTCGGCGGCGGTCGCGGTGCCCCGCGCGGTTGAGGGCGCCGTCCTGGAGGTCGTGCTGCGCGCGCAGGCGGACGAGTCGCGCGTGCTGACCTACGGGCCGGTCCCTGCCGGGGGCCTGTTCCTGGACCTGCCGCTGTTTCCCGGCTACGGCCCGCACGCCGTCGAGATCGCGTGTGAATTTGACCTGGACGTGCCTGTTTTTGCCATCGACCTGGCTCCCGATGCTCCGCCGGGCGACGATCAGGCCGATCCCACCTTCCTGTTTTTCACACCGCAGTCGGACCGTAAGACCTGGTCCTGGTTTGCGCGCTCCCCGTTTTTTGCGGGCTACCGCTACCGGGTTCGGGATGAGGCGGGTGGAGCGCACGGCCCCTGGGTGGCGGTCCCGTCGCCGTTGGAGCCGTTGCACATCCGCACCAGCATGGGGGCGCAGATCGAGCCATGACCGGTACCGAACACGACACGACGGACCCGTTGGGCGGTGCCGAGGGGGCGTCCGACGACCAGGCGACCACCTTCACCTTCCAGGGTATCCTGGTTTACCGCGATCCCGACGATCCCAACACGTTCCGCTACGTGCCGGGCGATCCCCTGCCGGAGCGCACGCCCGCCGGTAAGCCTGCCGTCACGCTGCTGGTGTTCGGGCAGGGCGGGATGCTGCAGCTCGCCGCGCGTTGGGACGTCCCGGCGTCGTTCGTGGACGACCTGACCGCCCACGTGCGTGAGCGCTTCCCCGCGCTGTCGCCCGCCCTGGTGCGCATCGCGCCCGCCCCGGCGGCGGTGAGCGAGGTCACGCTTCTCCTGGGCGACGGTTCAGGCGCATGGACGCCCATCGGCACCAGCCGCTCGTCCGGCTTCCCGCCCTATGCGGCGGTGTTCAACGTCCAGTTGGATGACGAAGGGCGCGTCCAGGCCCAGGCCGCGATGAGTGGGCGGCCCGGCTTTCTGAGCGTGGTTTACGACGTGCGACTGACGTCCCCTGTCACCGTCCGCGCGGTGATCGCTGGCGACGTCGCGGCGGAGGTGGGCGAGATGCGCGGCGACGAAAGCCCGGCGGAGGCGCGCGCGATCCTGGAGGCCGCGTTGGAGGCGGGCCATCTGATCCTCCGGCGGGAGGACGCGCCGCGTGACGTCCCCGAAGACCTGTGGCGTCAGGTCGAGCGGCAGGCGTTCGATGCGGCAGTGGCCGGGCTGCTGCGCCTTGCCCAGGGCGCGGACGGTGCGCCCGACGCGGCGGCCTTCGAGGTGTCCGCCGCGCTCACGACGCAGGTTTCAACCCCGGCCCGGCGCGCGGTGGACGTCGCGCGGTGGTATGGCGCGGGCACGGGCCTGGAGGACGTTCAGCCCGTCGGCGGGGATCAGGCTGAGGGTGACGAAACGGCCTCTACCGGGGGGGGTCTTGGTGCTGACGGTGGACAGCCCGTCACGGATGCGCCGCCGCAGCCGCGCACGGTCGCCCTCGACTTTGACGCGCGTCAGGCCCCGGTCGCGTTCGTGCAGGTGCGCGCCGGTGACGCACGCGGCGTGCTGCGCGGGCCTGCCTTCGAGCCTGTGACGCTCGACGTCGCCGGGTCGGCCCTGGAGGTCGAGACCCACTACACCCAGGGCGTCGCCCCGTTCCACGCGACGGTTGAGCGCCCCACCGACGAGGCTGAATGGTCCCTTGCGCCCGCCGATCTTGGCCTGTCGCAGGTCGTGGTCGATGGCACCCGCCCCCAGGCCGCCGGTGTGCGGCGTGTCCGCGCGCACGTGCAGGTCAAGGACCCGGACGGGTTGGTGCTCGATGATCGCCTGATCTTCCTGAGGGACGATCACTGGATCGAAACGTGGTATGTGGTGTCGAAAGGAGGCGGGGTGTTTGAGTTTGAATGGACCGAAACCTTAGCCGATGGGTCGGTTGCCCACCACCGGGGGGGCGTCAGCGCAGATCCGACGCTCATTTTATAGCCAGCACTCAAGCCAGCCATCGAAAAGGAGATCGCAGCGATGACACCAAGAATGGACCTTGCCGAGCGCCTGCCCGGCCTTCCCGACATCACCGTGTTTCCCGATCATGAGCTTGAGCACCGCTTTTACCTGGTGCCCGAGGCGCCGCGCTTCCGCACCGATCCGGTGACGGGGCAGCCCGTGTTCAAATTCATCAAGTACCGCTTCCCGATCGATCGCCCTGATGGCAAGAAGGGCGGGGGGTACTGCGCCTTTGACGTGGAGTTCAGCGTCCCCGACGCGCAGGTGGAACAGGCCAAAGAACTCCTTCAGGAGCGCCTGAACCGGGCGCACCCCGGCTCGACCAGCGTGCCCCAGGTCGAGATCGGCTCGCTCACCTACTTGCGCGGCGAAGCGCGCCTTTCCGTCGCCGGGGCCGATGGCACCTTCGTCGAAAATCAGTTCAACCCGGTCGGCCCCTCCCTCTACGGCAATAACGTCACGACCTACGGCCTGGAGCTGACCCCGGATGGCGCCAGCTTTTTCGCACAGGCGATGCAGGGCCAGGGCAGCTCGACGGTATCGGTTGAGTACGGCCTGGACTTCCTTGCTCAGCTTCCGCCCATCGAGGCGTTCCTGTCGTTTTACGCCTCGACCTACTACGACTATTTTCAGGAAATTGACGAGGAGTGGAGTCCCTGGGGCGAGGACACGTACCGCGAGACCATCCGCGAGACGCTGATCCAGTCCGAGTCGATCACGCAGGAGTTCCATTGGGGCGGCCTGACCGATGAGTCGGTCCGGACCCAGATCCGCAATTCGCTGATGAACACCTTTATGAACGCCATCGAGCGCCGCATGGCCGATGCGCTCGACACCAGCCCCGGTGAGTTCGAGCGGCCCGACGGCATCGAGGATGTCAGGCGCGAGATCACCCGCACGCAGATCTCAAGCTTCTCCATCACCTACAACGAGGACATGCCCTACGAAGCGCATATCCGGCCCCAGGGTGGGCTGCCCGCCCTCACCAGCCTCAAAGATGGCGAGGGCAGGCCCCTGAAGTGGGAGGACTTCTCCCAGGAAGTGGACCTGGACGATCCCTTCTTCAAGACCCTTGAGGTCAGGATGCGCGTCAACGCCGACTTCGAGAAGCTGCCTATCCACAGCGTCGAGATCCTGGTGGACTACGAGCCGGGCAACGTCCAGCCGGGCGAGTTCGTCTTCGACAATCCCGACGACACCGAAGCCTTCCGGGCGTTCGTCGAGGACGATACCTGGGAATACAAGTACAGCTATCAGGTGAACTACAAGGGCGAGAGCCGGGCCTTTAAGTCCGACCCGATTACCACGGACGAGGGCTTCCTGACCATTAACGTGGGCGACACCGGCATCCTCTCGGTCCCGATCCTCCCCGGTGACCTGAACTGGCAGCAGGTGTCCAGCGTGCAGATCCGTATGGAGTACGACACGCCGGACGGCACGCTTGAGCGGCAGTTCATCATGGACCAGAACAACCGCGAGCATCTCTTCCAGGATGTCGTCTTCGAGGCGGTCACGCGGCCCTATCGCTACCAGGTTAAGTACTTCATGCAGGACGGGCGTGAGTTCACGGGGACGGTGCAGGAGTCCCGCGCCAACCCCCTCTACATCAACGACCCCTTCACCAACATGAAGGACATCCTGGTGCAGGCGACCGGTGACCTGCAAAGCGACATCTCCACCATCATGGTCGAGTTGAACTACGCCGACGACCAGAACGACTACCACCAGTCCACCAGCTTCGTCCTCAACAGCAACCAGCCCTCCTTCACCTGGACGTTCCCGGTCATCCGGCAGACGGGTGGCCGCGTGACGTACGCCTACGTGACCAACTACCGGGATGGGCGGGTGCATGAGGAGCCGGAGCAGGAGGCCACCAAAACGACCATCCTCGTCGGGGAGGTGCCGGTTGCCTTCCTCGAGGTGGACCTCGTCCCCATGCTGATCGACTGGTCGCTGGTCCGCCTGGTGAAGGTCGAGCTGCACTACGTCGATGCCGCCAACGGCCTGGACGTGCGCAAGGACTTCCTGTTCCGCGAGGGCGATACGGACGTGAAATGGACCGTCGCGCTCAAGGATGCCAGCAAGACCGGCTACGAGTGGAAGGCGACTTACTTCATGGCTGACGGGACGCGGACCGAGGTCGGTTGGACGCCTTCGACGGACCTCACCCTGATCCTTGAAGTCATGCCGGCCTGAGGAGCGTGACCGATGTTATACCTCGCTCCCCCTTTCCATACTGTGCGCGGCGTCTCCGTGTTCCGCGACCATGCTGATGCCTTGCAGTGGTACTACCTGCCGCTGATGCCCAGGCTCACCATGCTGACCGACCCCGCAACCGGCGAGCGCATCCCGCAGCTCAGCGTCATCAAGTTTCGCGGCGGGGCCGGCGGCGGCGGCTTCCTCAACTTCGACTGCAACATCGGCGTTGAGCCGGAACACCTCGAGCGCGTCCGCAACGATCTGCAAAGCCTGGAGGGTCTTTCCGACCCTCCACGGCTCGCCCCGGTGCCGCTGATCGATGGCAGCGTCCGCATGATGCTGTTCGGCCACGAAACCGGCGAGGAACTGCCGCCCGGCGAGGAACCCCGCTTCGTGGTCAAGATCGATCACCCCGCCAAGCCCGCCCTGTACGGCGACAATCAGGCGGCCTTCTCCGTCGAGCTGGATCAGGAGGGCATTACCATCCTGGAGCAGGCGCTTCAGGGCGAGATGTCCCCCATCGGCGTGGTGTACAGCCTGGACTACCTCGCGCTGCGCCCCGCCTACTCGGTCCGTGTCCATGCGGATTGGGACCGCGTTCAGACTCACCTGCAAGAGAGCTTCGGCTCGGACCTTATGTTCTTCTCGTCCCAGATTGACACGGTCGTGGACGAGTTGATCGAGGCGCGTGTCATCGAGATCGAGGTCGATACCTTTGTCCTGGAGGGCGAAGATACGAGCGACCTCACCGGGCGCCGCGACCTCGCCGTGGCCGACGTGCGCGAGATGGTGCTCAACACCTTCTTCGAGCCGAGTCTGGACCCCATGAACCCCGGTGAGCCGGGCTGGCAGGACGGCATCCACACCGCGCAGAGCATCGGGCGGCTGCTTGCCACCGGCGGTTGGGGCGTGCCGACCTTCAGGGTCAAGAAGCTCGACCTCACGCGCATCGACAAGAAGACGCTCAACGTCAACATGCGCGAGCGCGCGGCGGTCAAGCGCAGCATCTATCCCCAGGCCCACCTCGCGGGCATCTTCCGCACGCTGGCCCAGGAGGGGCTGGACCTGGAGCGTTTCGTGCTCCCGGTGGACCTGGACGATCCCTGGTTCCAGAAGCGCGGCGTGACCGTCATCCCGCGTGCCGAGTTCGACACGGACTCGATCACGTCGGTGAACGTCCGCCTGCAATACGGCTCCGAGCCGAAGAACGTCGTGTTCGATAAGCAGAACGTCGCCCGGACGGACGTCGAATGGGCGAGCATCCTCGCAGACGGCGCCATGCGGCGCGAGGTGACGGCCAGCTACCGCGTCAACTTCGCGGGCGTGGACGGCACCGAGCGCCCGACCTCGCTGCAATCGGACGAGTTCGTGGTCACGGAGGGCGTGCTGGAGGTCTTCCCGCGCGACCTCTACGCCATCGTCCCGATCCCGATCACCGTGTCCAACGCCTTCCCCTGGGAGGACTACCACCAGGTCGAGGTGCAGACGCGCTACACGGACGAGGCCAACGGGATCCGCATCGGCGAGAGCTTCCTGCTCGACGCGGACACCGAGACCGAGATCGGAAGAGCACACGTCTGAACTCCAGTCACGAGATTCCATCTC
>CAZGLU010000226.1:0-6336 GCA_964526095.1 uncultured Anaerolineaceae bacterium
ACCCCCGCGCCGACGCTGACCCCGGTCGGCCCGCGACCTACCGGCGTCGTCACGCTGGACGCCCCCACCAGGACGCCCGTGATCCTGCCCACGCTGACGCCGACGCTGCCCCCGCCCACCGCGACGCCGCCTGGCCCCGTGATCGTGTTGGACGCCGCCGCGCTGACCGATGCGCTGGCCGGGGTGATGCAGGGCGGCGTGGGTGGCTACTTCGGCGCCGTGCCGACCGTCACGATCGCGGGCGGACGGCTGCGCGTGCACGTTCCGCTCTGGACGACGCCCGGCGACCCCAACACCGAGCGCCCCATCGTCGTGGAGTTGGCCGTGGGCACGGTGGGCGGACGGGTCGCCGTCGAGGTGTGGCGCGTCTACGCCGAGGACAGCGGCACGGATTACGTGAGTGACCTGACCCCCGACATCGCGGACGAGGTCGAGCGCCAGCTTCACCGCCTGCTCGTCGCAGCCGTGGGGGAGGGCCGCCCGTTCTCCGTGCTGGCCGTCGAGCCGGGCGACGGGCAGGTGACGTTCCACACACAGGCGGCGCCCGCAGATCAGGCCCAGTAACGATTGTTGCCCAAACAGTTGTCGCCCCACTTGTTGAGGGAAAAACGACTGTCAAAAGCTATCAAATCGCCTTTTCGGTAGCTTTTGAGAGGGCACTGTCTGTATAACTTGTGCCAGTTGGCGCAAACGCGCCGGATGATCGAGCCAGATCGCGGCCCGCAGGGCTTGGGCTGATGTAGTTCGATGTAGGAGAGGGACGGAAGCCGTATGGACATCACACGGAACTGGCGTTTGAAGAGCAGCCGCGCTCACCTGTTCGCGGCACGCTGCCCGGATACGGGTGCGGTGATCCTGCCGCAGCAGACGAGCTTCGCCGCACACGCCGCGCAGGCGCTTGAGGTCTACACCTTCGAGGAAGCGGAGCCGCTGCGCCTGGACGATCTCGCGGCGGACTACGCACGGGCCGCTGCGCGCTAGGGCCTCAGGACGCACCGAGCATGGACACACCCGAAAGCAGCGCGTACCGGTTGCAGGTCCAGCGGCAGCTTGCCTATTGGGATCAGTTCCGGCAGGCGCAGCCCTTCGAGCAGCCGGGTGAGGTCGAGGTCTTCCCGCTGTCCGGCAAGGGTACGGTCTACAGCTTCACCACCGTGACGCAGCCGCCCGAAGCCTTCGAGTTTCAGGCGCCGTACCTGCTCGCGCTGGTCAAGCTGGACGAAGGGCCGCTCGTTACCGCGCAGCTTACCGATGTCGATGGCCCGGTCGAGATCGGGATGCGCGTCGAGATGGTGATCCGCAAGCTGCGCACGGACGGCGAGCGCGGCATCATCGTCTACGGCCCGAAGTTCCGCCCGGAGCTGCTGCCGAGCGACGCCTGACGGCTGCGCCACACAACGTCAACTACACAACGTCAACAACGTCACAAGGCTGCCCCACACGCGGGCGGCTTTTTTGTTTTCGCCTCTTGACCTGGATCAAGGCGGGGGCCGCCCCACACTGCTTATGCTAGGATCGGTCATGTGAGGCGACGGAACGGATAGCCAAGCCATGCCGGTCTTAGCGCGATGGTACATCAAAGCAGGGTTGGCCTATTTTGTGCTGGCGTTGATCGTCGGCCTGCTGCTGGCGGCTGACCCGGTGATCGACCTGCCGGGGCGCACGATCACGCTGCGCCCGGTGTACGTCCACCTGCTCGTGGTCGGCTGGATCACCCAGTTGATCATCGGCGTCGGCTACTGGATGTTCCCCAAGTACTCGAAGGAGCGCCCGCGCGGCAGCGACGCGCTCGGCTGGGCGACGTTCGTCCTGCTCAACGTCGGGCTGCTGCTGCGCGCCATCAGCGAGCCGCGCAGCGGGCCGGGCGCCGAGCCGGACCTCGGCTGGCTGCTGGCCCTCTCGGCGGCCCTACAGGTTGTGGCCGGGTGGCTGTTCGTGTTCAACACCTGGCCGCGCATCAAGGAGCGCTGACGTGCCCCGCCTGAGCGTGTGGATGGTCCGGCTGGCGCTGCTGCACTTCGGCGTGGGGTTCACCGTCGGCGGGCTGCTGCTGGCGCACAAGGGCATCCCGCTGGACGCGCGCCTGTGGCGCTGGTGGCCGGTTCACATCGAGCTGACCCTGATCGGCTGGACGATGCAGCTTGTGATGGGCGTCGCCTACTGGATCCTGCCGCGCTTCACCGGGGCGCGGCGTTACGGGCGGCGCACGTGGCTGGCGTGGGCGGCGCTGGCCCTGATCAACGCGGGCGTGCTGGCGGTCAGCGCGGCGAGCGTCATCGGCGGCGTGCCGGGGCTGACGCTGGCCGGGCGCGTCTGCGAGCTGGGCGCGGCGGTCGCCTTCGCCCTGTACATCTGGCCGCGCGTGAAGCCGCTCGGCGTCAGCGAAGCGTAAACGGACGGAGTTAAGCGAGGAGCATGCATGGCAGAGCAAGCGCCGTATATCCACTTTGAGAGCCTGGCGGACAGCGTCGCGGAGATCCCGCCGGACTCGATCGTCAGCCGCACGCTGTACACGACCGACGAGGTGAAGGTCATCGTGTTCGGCTTCGCGCCGGGGCAGGAGCTTTCCGAGCACACCTCGGCCATGCCCGCCGCGATTCACATCCTGCGCGGCGAGGCGGATGTCACCGTCGGGTCGGATCGCCTCGATGGGCGGCCGGGCATGTGGGTCCACATGACGCCGCGCCTGCCGCACAGCATCGTGGCCCGCACCGAGTTGGTGATGCTGCTGCTGATGTTCCGGTAAACAGCCGGGGCGCTGCATAAGAAGGTGGCTGGCGTAGGGGGCGGGCTTGAACACCCGCCCTCGTTGATCCTGCGCCTTAATCCTGCACCGCAGCGGATCACCCCAACGGGTGAGGCATTGTGTTGCAGGTTCCTGTACAATAACACGTAAGAGGCAAGGTTAGGCAAGGCGATACGCGCAGCCGCCACAGCCAACCTTGGAAAAATAAAGTTCAACTTATCGAAAATTAGAGACAAGGGGGCCTTATGTCGGAACGTAATGATTCTGGTCGAGCCGCTCAGTGGCTCACCGCCGGGCGGATCTTGATCCTGGGGGTCGCCGGGGTCGTCGTCGTGCTGGGGTTGATCCTCGTCGCCATGGCGATCGGTGAGTCCGAGATGAGCGAGGGCACCGCGCGGGTGGACGCCCTGGCGGGCAGCACCAACGAGTGCGTGACCTGCCACCGCCGGACGACGCCGGGCATCGTGCAGCAGTACGGCATGAGCACGATGGCGGCGGCGGAGGTCGCCTGCGAGGACTGCCATGAGGTGGACGAGGACTACCCCGGTGCGGTCGAGCACGAAGGGACGTTCGTGCTGCGCTCCCCGACGACCGCCAGGTGCGAGACGTGCCATCAGGCCGAGGTCGCGCAGTATAACCAGAGCCGCCACGCCATCCCCGCTTACGTGGCGATGGTCGGCCTGGAGGGGCTGACCGAGGACGAGTTGGCGCTGTACAACGCGATCCCGGAGGCCAAGCCCGCGCCGAACGAGATGCGCAACGCCCTGTACGCCATCGAGGGGCCGGCCGTGACGCGCTTCGCCTGTGAGGCGTGCCACAACATCGGCGCGCCCGCCCCGGATGGCTCGATCGGCCAGTGCCAGAAGTGCCACTTGCGCCACGAGTTCAGTTTGGAGCAGGCCCGCAAGCCGGAGACGTGTAACGCCTGCCACATCGGGCCGGACCATCCCCAGTGGGAGATCTACCAGGAATCCCCGCACGGCATCGCGTACATGACCGGCGGCGAGCACTGGAACTGGGACGCCGAGCCGGGCACGCTGACGGTTGAGGACTTCCCGGCGGCGACGTGCGCGATCTGCCATATGAGCGGCTTCGGCGCCACCGGCACGACGCACGACGTGGGCGACCGGCTGACGTGGTACCTCTTCGCGCCGGTCAGCGAGCGGCGGCCAAGTTGGGAAGACAACAAGGTCCGCATGCAGAATGTGTGCCTGGAGTGCCACAATCCGAACTTCATCGACGACTTCTACGCCGACGGGGACGCGCTGGTGGACGCGATCAACCAGTGGGTCACCGAAGGGACCAACATGCTCAAGCCGCTCCAGGAGAACGGCCTGCTGACCTCTACGCCGTTTGACGAGCCGATCGACTTCGTCTACTTCGAGTTGTGGCACCACTGGGGCCGCACGGCGAAGTTCGGCGCGTGGATGCAGGGGCCGGACTATACCCAGTGGCACGGCGCTTACGAGATGCTGGCCGACCTCGAGGAGATGCAGGAGATGGTCACCGAGGCGCTGGTCGCAGGCGGGATCGTGAGCGAGGAGGAGGTCGGCGAGGAGTCACGCGTGGTGAACGGTGGCGTGGCCGAGGCCGTGCTGCCCGTCGAGGTGCCGGAAGGGCCAGCCGACCCCGAACTGACGGGTGAGGCGACCGAGGAGCCGTCGAGCAGCGTGCCGCAGGGCATGCCCGCCGAGGGCGCGGGCGAGGCAGCAGGTGAGGCGGCTGAGGCGACCGCCGAGGCAGGGCAGTAGCCATGTACCATCTGGCGACGCTCGCGCCGCCCGTCCAGCGCATCCGGATCCCGCTGTCGCGCGACCAGTTGATGCTGCTGATGGCGGCGGTGAACGAGATCTTCCTGGGGATCGATATCTACCTCGCGCACCAGATCAGCGGCACGATCGTCCCGCGTGAGTGGATCCCGATCATCTTTGGGCCGATCGCGGGCGTGCTGCTGCTGGTCGCCGGGACGATCGCGCTTCGGAACCGCCCGGCTGCGACCCTCCTGGCGACGCTCGTGCTGATCGGCAGCATCATCGTCGGCCTGCTCGGTGCGTACTTCCACCTCGTCCGGGCGGCGCTGCCAAGCGGCCCGGAGGGCGAGCAGCTCACCGTGCGCCTGTTGGTCTGGGGGCCGCCTATCCTGGGGCCGCTGATGTTTGCGATGGTCGGCGTGCTCGGCATCAGCGCCGCCTTCGTGGAGGACCCGCCCGACAGCGGGCGCCTGCGGCTGTTCGGCGGCCTGCGGTTGCAGCTCCCGCTTTCCAAGACGCGTGCGTACTTCCTGATCATCGCGCTCGGCACGCTGGCGACGCTGATCAGCAGCGTGCTGGACCACGCCCGCACCGACTTCGAGAACCCCTGGTTGTGGATCCCAACGGTGGTCGGCGCGTTCGCGACCGTCGCCGCGCTGGGCCTCGGCTGGGTTGACCGGCCGCACCGGGGCGATCTGGCGATCTACGTGCTCGCCATGCTGCTGCTGATCGTCACAGGGCTGGTCGGGGCGGTGCTGCACGTAGACGACAACCTGACCACGCGCGGACAGTTCGTCGCGGAGCGCTTCATCCGGGGCGCGCCGTTCCTCGCGCCGCTGCTGTTCGCCAACATGGGCACGTTGGGCCTGATCGTGCTGCTCGACCCCCGTTCGGAGGTGCTGCGCGAGGACGGGCGGTAGCTGCGGCGTGGCCCAGCGCGTTCCCCGTTGTGTCCTGACAGGACGGCCCCAACCGGGCGCCGTCCTGTTTTCGTGTGTGGCCCCGCCGGGCGGATGTGAGACTTCACGCGGATTTGGGGGCCACTCGTTTCGTGAGCGCGTGGCGGAATGGCCTTAGACTGTCCTATGCACTGACCTGTGTACTGACCTATACACTGCCAAACACCACGCCGAAGCCAGGGCCGCCGAAGGGAGAACCGCCCATGTCTACGAACCCGAAACCGCCGCGCCGCCGCCGTGTCCTGCGCTGGGCCGTGCGGCTGATCGTGCTTGTCCTCGTCGCGCTGTACGTCGTCTTCCCCATCGTGATGGGCGTGATCGTCGTGTTCCCCTACCAGGAGTCGGTCGGCGCCGCCCCGGACGGCTTCGAGGCGGTCACGCTGGAGGCTGAGGACGGGGTGAAGCTGGCCGCGTGGTATGCCCCGCCGTCCAACGGCGCGGCGATCGTGCTGGTGCACGGCGCGGGCGGCTCGCGGGAAGGGGTGCGCCGCCATGCGGATCTGCTGACGAAGCACGGTTACGGCGTGCTGGCGCTCGACCTGCGCGGACATGGCGAGAGCGAGGGCACGACCAACCGCTTCGGCTGGCAGGCCACGCGTGACATCGCGGCGGCGGTCAGCTACCTGGAGGGGCGCGACGAGGTCACGGCCATCGGCGGGCTGGGTCTGTCGCTGGGGGGTGAGGCGCTGCTTGGCGCGGCGTCCGCGCTGCCCGTGATGCGGGCCATCGTCGCCGACGGTGCGACGCAGCGCAGCCTGGACGAGTTGCGCGCGCTGCCCTCCGAGCGGCCGCTGGTGCGCAACTACGTCGCCCGCGTGACGTTCGCCACCGTGCAGATCCTGACGGGTATGCGCATCGGGCCGTTCGCATGGATGCCGGA
>CAZGLU010000227.1:0-5138 GCA_964526095.1 uncultured Anaerolineaceae bacterium
GAGTTCAGACGTGTGCTCTTCCGATCTGCTCCAGCGCCGGGAGCGCGCCGAGCACGCGCGGCCCCTCGGCGTTGATCCGTTTCATACGTGGGTAGTAGGCGGGCGCGGGCGACTGGGCCTCCAGCAGCTCGGCGGCGAACCGGGCCTCATCGCGGGCCTGGAACAGCGGGTTGTTCCGGCGCTCGTAGCCGATCGTGCTCGTTTTCCGCTCGCCGATGCTGGCCCCACACGGCGAGCCTTCGCCGTGCGCCGGATAGATGATCACGTCGTCGCCGAGCGGCAGCAGCTTTTCGTGCAGCGAGCGGTACAGCGCGCGCGCCAGCCCTTCCTCGGTGCCTGCGCCGAGCAGGTCCGGCCGCCCGACCTCGCCCGCGAAGAGCGTGTCCCCGGTGAACACGCCCCACGGCTCGGCGGCGCCCTGCCCGCCGGAGATCACGAACGCGACATGTTCCGGCGTGTGGCCGGGCACGTGGAGCACGTCCAGGTGCAGCTTACCCAGTTCGATCCGGTCGCCGTCGTGCAGCGGGCGGTGCTCGAAACGGACCTCGCCCTCCGCCCCGACGTAGATCGGTGCGCCGGTGCGTGCGGCCAGCTCGCGGCTGCCCGAAACGAAGTCGGCGTGGATGTGCGTCTCCAAAATGGCGATGATGCGGACGCCCGCCCGCTGCGCACGCTCAAGGTATACCTCGACGTCGCGGCGCGGGTCGATCACGGCACAGACGCCCGCCCCCTCGTCACCCACCAGGTAGGAATAGTGCGCCAGGCCCTCTGCCTTGATCTGTTCGAGGAGCATCGTGGGTCCTTTCTCCAGAACGGATGAAGCGGGTGCGCCCGGCCCGTCCGCCGGCGGGTGGGCGCACCACGGGGTCAGTTCTGAACGCAGGGAGCGGCAGGGCCTACCCCTGCGCCTCGGCGGGCACGCCCCACAGGGCTACGCTAAAGTCCGCCCCGACGGTCGCCAGCAGCTTGCCGTCCGGGCTGAAGCGCAGGTCGGTGATCGCGTCCTGGTGGGCGGCGAACGAGGCCATCTCCGGCTCGGCGGTCCCTTCGGTCAGGTCCCACAGGCGGACGGTGCCGCTTTCGTCGCCGGTGGCGAGCACGGCGCCGTCAGCGGCGAAGGCCACCGCCGTGACGAGGTCCGGCGTGGGGAGCAGGCGCGGGGCCGTGTCCAGCGCGGCGAGGTCATACAGCCACACGCCGAGCGCGACAGGGTCCTGGCTGGCGACCGCCAGCAGCGTATTGTCCGGCGACCAGGCGACCGTCGCGCCGAGCGGCCCCTCGATGCGCGACAACTCGACCAGCGCGCCGTAGTTTTCCGGGGCGAGCAGGGTCAGTGCGTCGGCGGGCGGCAGCGCGGCGGGCACGTTAGTCGGCACAAGCGTCGGCTGCGCCGGGGCCTCGGCGGTCGGCTCGCCAGGGACCGGCGTCGCGGTGGGACGCTGCTCCATCGCGCACAGGATCACTGTGGTCTGATCCGTCGAGACGCGGTAATCGTAGGTGGTGCCCTGGTAGTCAAGCAGGAACTGGTAGCCGGACGTCAGCACCTGCGCGTACATCTCATCGGGCTGCGGGCAGCCGAGGCTGGCGTCCGGGTAGTTATCCTGGCTCCAGGTCCAGCCGTCCAGGTCGCTGATGGTCACGGTCTGGCCGACGCGCTGGCTGAGGTCGGCCAGGGCTGCGTCAAGTTGGGCGGGCGCATCCTGGGCGAGCGCCGTTCCGATCCCGACAAAGGCCAGCACAAACACGAGCAAATACCGCATGAATCGCTGCATGGTTGCCTCCGTAGTCGCTTATGGGGGTTGATGTCCCGGCCTGATCGGCGCGGGCGGCTCAGGCTGATGTGTCAGCCTGGTAAGATTGTACGGTCCGCAGGAAGGTTTCGTCTACTGCCAGGTACAGCTTGCCCTCAAACAGGCCCTCGATCCACTCGACCAGCACCAACGCCCGCTGGCCAGTGGCCCCCCGCATGATCACCTGGATGTGTGAGGTGTGCTCGCCGTTCAAGGCCCCGTAGATGCGCTCGACGGTACCGATGTGGCGGCCTTCGGCGCTGTAGACGGGCGTGCCGGGGGCGATGTGGGGCGCGTCGGCAGGGGCAGCCTGCCATTCACCGGGGGACGCGGCAAGGCTGGACGCAAGCATAGGGCGGGGGGCGCCGGGATCGGGCGCACCGGCCATCACAGGCGGGAACCAGAAATAGGGCCGGGCGAAGGGCGGGGCCTCATCCGAACCGCGCATCCCCAGGATGCCCGCGTCCAGGGGCCGGAAATGGGTGGGGTCGAAACACGGCAGGGCTTCGAGGTCGAACTCGGTCACGTCGAGCACGATCCGGTCGCCGCTGAGCGTGGCGACGCACTCCACCGGCAGCACGCGGTCTTCTGCGAACAGGCCGCCTTTTCTGATGACGAGGTGGGTCAGCGTGTAGCTGCGCGGATCGATGATCACACGCTCCACTGCTCCGACCACGGTTCCCTGCAGGGTATAGACCTCGGTTCCGGCTACGACGCGCATGGTGTGCCTCGTTCGCGTAAAGTTCGCGTACGTGTTCCCGTACGTGCAAGCTGCTTTGTCGTGCTTGTTTGCCGTTCCTCTATAGTAGGATGCGCCGGGGGGCGACGCATGAGGGAGGCAGGGGATCTTGCCCTAGGAAGCCTGAACATACAGCCGATAGGTCAGGTGGCCCGACGGGGCGGGCTACTGCGCCTAGATCGACCGGTACGGGTGAGAGGGCGGGAAAATGCAGATTAACAGTACAAATATCATAGTTTGAGGTGATCGTTGCTACTGGCGTCTGACCGGGGACCTATCGAACAATAAAAAGTAGGTGGCTTGAGTAAATTGTGAAAATAATCACTTCTTGCACGTGATTCAGGCGACAAGTAGCACTACACCGTTTGGTTGCCACACACTACCTTTAGGGGGTACCGTCTGAGTCATTAGCGCCAAGGAAGGACCTGGCCGCATGGAAATTGACCGGGCTGCATTAGATATCGACCGTAAAGCGCGCGCCTATGCGCCGCTGATCCCCGTTCCTAAGCAAGACCCCGAAACCCGCCTGGGGCATTTCGACGAGATCTACATGAACTATGAAGCCGAGATGGTCCGGATCGAGGCGGCGCGCTGCATCCAGTGCCCGGACCCCGCACCGTGCGTGCTCGGCTGTGCGTTAGGCAACGACATCCCGACCGCGCTGCGGCTGGTCGAGGAGGGCGATTTCCTGGGGGCCGCCGCGGTCTTCCGGCGCACCAGCCCCATGCCGGAGATCTGTTCGCGCGTCTGCCCGCAGGAACGGCTGTGCGAGGGATCGTGCACGCATGGCGGCGGGATCAGCGGCCAGCCGATCCAGATCGGCAAGATCGAGAAGTTCATCTTCGAGTACGAGTACGCCACCGTCGGCATCCCGCTTGGCGAGGTCGCGCCTGATACCGGCAAGCGCGTCGCCGTGGTTGGGGGCGGTCCGGCGGGGCTGGCCGTAGCCGAGCGGCTGCGCCGGTTGGGGCACGCCGTCCGGGTGTACGACGCGAACCCCTTCCCCGGCGGGCTGCTGCTGTACGGCATCCCGGCGTTTAAGTTGAGCAAGCAGCGTGTGGTCCGCAAGGTGGAGCAGCTCCAGACGATCGGCATCGAGTTCATTCCCAACGTGCGGATCGGTCAGGACATCCCGCTTCAGGAGCTGATCGAGTCGTTTGACGCGGTCTTCATCGGGACGGGTGCCAGCGTAGAGTCGCCCGCACGCTGGGAGGGTGCCGACCTCGACGGCGTGTACAACGCGACCGAGTACCTGATCCGCGCCAACGTGCCCGTCGAGTTGCAGCCGCCTGAGCTGGCAGTGAAGGGCCTACCGCACGTGGGCAAACACGTGTACGTCATCGGCGGCGGCGATACGGCGATGGACTGCGTGCGCACCTCGCTGCGTTTGCAGCATGCGCTCGGCTACCCGCTCAACGTGACGTGTGCCTACCGCCGCACGGAGGCGGAGATGCCCGGCTGCAAGGTCGAACGCGCGAACGCGCTGGAAGAGGGCGCGAAGTTCGAATGGCTGACGGCGCCGGTGCGCTTCATCGGTGACGAGCACGGGCGGCTGAAGGCGATCGAGTTCGTGCGGATGACGCTGGGCGAGCCGGACGACAGCGGGCGGCGTCGCCCGGTGCCGCTGGAGGGGTCCGAGGTTACGGTTCCTGCCGAGACGGCCATCCTTGCCGTAGGATACGGGGCGGATGCGCTGTTAGGGCAGACGACTCCCGGCCTGGAAACGGATCGCTGGGGCTTGATCCGGGTGGACCCCGAGACGGGCAAGACGAGCCTGCCGAACGTGTGGGCCGGTGGTGATGCGACGACCGGCCTCGACCTCGTGGGCACGGCGATCCGGTCCGCCTCCCGCGCGGCGAACGATATCGCCGCCTACCTCAGTGCGTAGCAGTAGGCTAACCTGACCCATGAAAAAACGTGGCGGTTGGGGCCACGTTTTTTCATGCCAAACCGCCGATCAGGACCTCACCCGACCGGCTCAGCCGGTGCGACCCGCTCGCACCCCGGCCCGTTTGGCACCTAACACGCGTTGCGCGCCTTGGCATCGAGCAGGCTGCGGATGTGGTGCAGCAGCTCGTGGTACACACCCGTCTTGGAGATGTACCCGTTGGCCCCGGCTTGCATCGCGCTTGAGACGCTGCGCGAATCGCTGCGTGCTGACAGCATCAGGATCGGCGTGACCGCCGTTTGCGGGCGTGCCCGGATCGCTTCACACAACTCAATACCGTTCATGTCCGGCATCATCACGTCCAGCACAATCAGGCTCGGCGTCACCGAATCGAGGTACCGCAGCGCCTCGTACGGCCCATTGGCTTTGAGCACCGAATACCCCTGCTTACGCAGCGTCACGTCCATCAGCGTCAGGATGCCGGGGTCGTCATCCACCACCATGATCAACTCGTTCATACGGCCCCTTCGTCTTTTACGTTCTTCACACTTGTCTCTAAAGGTCATCAGGCCCGGAGACTTTGTCCGGGCCTAGGCATGAGTCTGGTTGTAAGGATGGGCGTACAGGCGCCCTGAGATGGGAATTGAACGTGTCTGGGAACGGCCTAGCCGTTCAGCGACACCAGCTTCTGCGCCAGCTCGGTCAGCGAACTCGCCTGGAT
>CAZGLU010000227.1:5148-6331 GCA_964526095.1 uncultured Anaerolineaceae bacterium
CTGGATGCCGCGCAGCCATGCGCGGGTCTTCTCCGAGATGCCGAACGCTTGCAGCAGATTCTCGTCGCGGTCGTCCACTAGCCGCTTGCAAACTTCGTCGTCGAGCAGAGCGATACCCATGAGGTTGTCGAGGCGCGTGCGCTCCTCTTTGCTCATGACGTATTCCCACCACGTGCCCGTGCCCGAGAACCCGTGCCCTCCAGGCCACGGCAATACATCCATCACCGGGGTCTGATCCATGAGCGCCATTGTCGTCTACTCCTTAGTGCCGAAAGGTTACCAGTAAGCGGTATGCCGCAGTTCTGTCCTCACTTGTGCCAAATGCTTGGCCTTAAAAAAAGGAGCTAAATAATCTTGGGTACTATTTAGCCACTACCAGAAGTCGCCTGCCCCGCCAGGGCCTCACCACCGGGGACCAGGGCCAGCGCAGCCAGGGCTACGAACAGGATCGTACGGGCGCGGCGCGGGTCGGAGGCCAGCCAGGTCGTCGCCAACATCAAACGCTGTTTCATCACACAGTCCTCGTTCAAGCTAACAAGCTGGTAAAGCGCGTTCAGGAATGGGCCTCGCCACCAAGGTGGCGGGTTAACCGCTGCCGGAGGTCGCCTGCCCCGCCAGGGCCTCGCCGCCGGGGACCAGGGCCAGCGCGGCCAGGGCCACGAACAGGAGCGTGCGGGCGCGGCGCGGGTCGGAGGCCAGCCAGGTCGTCGCCAACATCAAACGCTGTTTCATCGTTCGCACTCCTCTGCCCCGATGGGCAGCACAAGTCAGGCTCAATATAGGCTCAAAGAAAAATCAACAAATCGTTGTATCGTTCGGTGCCGGGATCATCCGCTGCCGGAGGTCGCCTGCCCCGCCAGGGCCTCGCCACCGGGGATCAGAGCGCATGCGGCCAGAGCGGCGAAGATGATGGCGCGGGCACGCCGGGGATCGGCAGCAAACCAGGTGGTGACCAACATCAAACGCTGTTTCATGACCGTTGTCCTCCGCTGCATTTGTGACAGAACCTTAATGCTGCATTCACAATAATGCGGGGTGTGCAACAGCGTGCTTACCAAAGCGTTCAAGTTGGGAAATAAACTAAAAACCGCCCATTCAGGGGCGGCGGCGGGGGTGATGGCGTTACGCGAGCAGCGTCAGATCGGAAGAGCACACGTCTGAACTCCAGTCACCGCTCATTATC
>CAZGLU010000228.1:0-6326 GCA_964526095.1 uncultured Anaerolineaceae bacterium
CGCGTCGGTGTCGTAGCCCATCAGCGTGGGCAGGTCGAAGGCGACCGACAGGCCCATGTTGCCCTGATCGAGCAGGTAGCGGTAGCGCGCGTTCGTCTCCTCCGCCGTGCCGAACCCGGCGAACATGCGCATCGTCCACAGCTTGCCCCGGTAGCCGCTGGCGTGCACGCCGCGCGTGAACGGGTACTCGCCGGGGAAACCGAGGTCGGCCAGGTAATCCTGATCCGCGATGTCCAGCGGCGTGTACACCCGGCTCACCGGGCGCCCGCTGATCGTCGTGAAGGGTGCGTCGCGCTCCGGGCGGCGGCCCAGCGCGCGCTGTAGGGTGGTTTCCTCCCACCGGTCGCGGGCGGCCCGCAGATCTTCGATGTGCTCAGCGTCAAACATGGCGGTCCTCTTCTGCTCAACGGGGAGTTGGCGGGCGTGACGGGCGCAGCGCCGCACGCCATCTGTGCCCTGATTCTACGCCAGCCGCCTGATTCGGCCTACACCTGAGGGGGCCGAGTGGACCGGGGCGAGCGTGCCGGGTGACCTAAACGAAAATGCGTCACCCGCCTCATGATGCGGCCGGCGTTCTCCCATAGAATGGGCCATGTGTTGACGTGAGCACTGTGTACCGAACAAAGGGAGTAAACAGCATGTTGAATCTAGCGCTATTGTTCCTGGTGGTTGCGATTATCGCGGGCATCCTTGGCTTCGGCGTGATCGCCGGTGCCGCCGCCACGCTGGCAAAGATCGCCTTCTTCGTCTTCCTGGTCCTGTTCGTGATCTCCTTGCTGTTTGGGCGGCGTGCAGTCGTCTAAGCTTAAGCTGTGGTGAGGCCGCCCTCAGTGGGCGGCCAGGGGCAGGTATGGAAACCGGACGGTATGCCGCCCGGTTTCCGTTTTAATGACTGAGTGATTATGGCGGTGGTTATGGGGCACCGATCAAGCTACAAAGCGGCGTGGAGCCGGACCACACCCGCCGCGCCGGTTCGCCGCCGCTCCCGCGATCAGGTTGGAGAGGGGCGCAACGCTCTCGGTCTAGCTGGCGTCCGGCATCTCGTACAGCTCGACCAGCACGCCGGACGCGCTCTTGGGATGCACGAAGGCGTAGCGCACGCCCTGTTCGTTGGTCTTGGGCGTGTCGTTGATCATCTGCGTGCCGTGCTGGACGAGCCGCGCGATGGTCGCGTCCAGGTCGTCCACCTCCACGCAGATGTGGTGCATCCCCTGGCCGCGCTTGGCCAGGAACTTGCCGAGCGCGCTTTCCATCTCGATCGGCTCCAACAACTCGATCTCGCTCTCGCCCACCGGCAGGAACGCGATCTTGACGTTCTCACCTTCGTTGTGCTCGGTCTTGCCGACGGGCAGGCCCAGCGCGTCACGCCAGAACGCCAGCGATCCTTCGAGATCCTCGACCAGAATTGCGACATGGTTGATCTGTTTGATCATCGTGTTTCCTCGTTTAACGTAGCCCGCGCAGCTTGACATGCTTCGCGCGTATCATATAACGTAATAACTGCAAGCAACTGAGGGACGATGGGGCGTCTGCCTCGCATTCCCTCGATCAGCAGGAGGTTGCTGCGTGCCCATTGAGTTGAGTTGGCTGATCCCCAATAAGATCCTGTTGTCCCGCTGGTCAGGTGATGTCAGCGCGGACGATATGCGCCTGCTGGTCGAGGAACTCGGCATCATCCTGCCGGACAGCAGCGCGCCGATCCACACCCTCATCGACCTGTCCGACGCCCATTCGGTCGCGCCGGATGTCGTGGCCGTCTATGCCGGTAGCCCGGTGGCGCTGCATCCGAACCGGGGACGCATCGCGATCGCCGGTGAAGTGCCCGGCATGGTGGAGCTAGGGCGGCGGTTGAACGAAAGCGCCCAGCGTGAGCTGGTTCACCTGTGCGCCACGCGGGCCGAAGCGCGCGATTTCCTGCTGCGCAACGACACGCCTCCCCCGCCGCTGGTGTCCACGTCCCTGCCGGATCACACCGCGCCGTCCGGGCGGGAAGCGCCGCTGCCCTGCCCGGACGACTGACGCCGTTGGGGGTGTTTAGCCCTCCCCGGCCTCATCCTCGCCATTATCGGCAGTATTGTCGGTATTGTTGTCGACATTGTTATCGGCATTATCGGCGCCCTCAAGCGGCGCCTGCCACGTCTCCACCAGCCGCTGCCACACCTCAAACGCCTCGGTGCGCCCGTTCTCGTCCACGTTGGGCAACAGCAGCGTGCCGCCCGGCTGGAGGAAGCAGCCGAAACTCGTCGGCATGACGGCGGCGAGGTTCTCCTTCGCGGCGAACGCCGTGACCGTCTCCAGCCAGAGCGCGTCCAGTTCCATGCTGCGCTGCGGCGCCATGCAGAAGCCATACCACGTCTCGGTGATCCACAGCGCCTTGGCGTGATCTGCCGGGTGCCCGCGCTCGTCGAGGATCTCCTCGATGCGCGTGAAGGCCGCCTGCTGGAAGACGTCGATGCTGATGAAGTCCACGGCGTCCAGTTCCAGCACGCGCTCGTAATAGTCCAGTTCGAACTCGTTGTCGAGCGAGATCGTCACGCCGATCAGCGCGTCCGGCACCTCGTCCCGCACGGCGGCGGCGAGTTCCTCGGTGTGGGCAATCCAGGCGTCCAGGTTTTCGTCCTCGTCATCCGAGGGCAGCTCGATGGCGCTGTAGGTCTCGTAGGCGCTCGGCTCCGTCACGACGCCGTACGCGGCGGGCCGGTAGGTGCGGGCGTAGTGGCGGACGCGCTCCACGTGCAGCGCGGTGAACTCGTCCCAGGGGAGCGGCTCCGCGTCTTCCTGGTTGGCGCGCGTCAATAGATACGGGGAATACTGCGAGTCCGAGATCAGGAGCGCCGCGCCCGACTCCGCGATACGGTTCATATAGCGTTCCTCGCGCTCAAGCTGCTCCTTCAGCCGCTCCGCCGAGTAGGCCGGGTCCGGCTCTGATGCCTCGTTATTTTCGCCGATGGGCCTGAAGACGAGCGGCTCCTCGGCCTCCAACAGCGTGTCGCCGCTGGCCGTGACGCGGATCGGGGAGGCGCCGGTGTCCAGCGAGGCGTTCAGTTCCGCCAGCCGCACGCTGAAGTTGTCCTCAGCGGTTGAGGTGTCGGCGCTGTTGTAGGCGAAGCTGTAGCCCAGCGCAACGCCGCCGTTGGCGCCCATGATCAGTTGGTCGGTGGCTGCCTCGGCCAGCCAGTTGTCCCGCTCCTGTTGAAGTTCCTGCTCGCGTTGCCGCTGCGTGGTGTAGTGGACCATCAGGGGCAGCGCGATCGCGACGACCAGCCCCACGATCCACGCGGCGATCTGCCACTGGGCCGACGGGGAATACAGCCGCCGCCACGCGAACAGGCTGATGATGTGCACCACCAGCGTGACGAGCAGCGCCATGGCGCCGATCATCAGGCCCATGTTGTAGATCAGGTCGGTGATCTGGCCGAACGGCGAGAGCGCCGCCGCCGCGAACACGAAATAGCGCCACTGGTACATCAACAGCGCCACGCCGATCGTCACCAGCAGCGAGACGGCCAGCGAGAGGCGCGCGCCGCGCCAGATGCCGAGCACCGCGGCCAGCAGCAGGATGCCGCCGGTGAGCAGCATCCCCGGCCCCCACACGTAGAAGCCGTACAGGACCGCCGACAGCAGCATGGGCAGGGCGAGCACGACCACCAGCAGGCCCGAACAGCCCTGCGTGAAGGCCCCGATCCGGCTGAGCGTCGGGGCGGGGGGCCGGAACGGCTTCGAGCCGGCGCTCGCGTCGGGGCGCATGCGCGGCAGGTCGCGTAGCTTTTCCAGGAACGGATCCTCTGATCGGGGCCGGGCGGAATCCTGCGCTGCGTCCGGCCGTGAATCGTCAATGCTCATCCAAATTTCTCCTTAAGGTTGGCGTGCTGTGCGTCCTGATCAACGCAGGGCCAGTTCCTGGCGCGCGATGACGACACGCTGAATTTCGCTGGTGCCCTCGTAAATCTCGGTGATCTTGGCATCACGGAAATAGCGTTCGACAGGCAATTCTTTACTATATCCCATGCCGCCGTGAATTTGTACAGCCTGGTTGGCGACGTACATCGCCGTTTCGCTGGCGAACAGCTTCGCCATGCTGGCTTCCAGCGTGTAGCGCCCGCCGGTCTGTTTGGCGCGCGTTTTGGCGAGCGCCGCCTGGATGGTCAGCAGGCGGGCCGCTTCGAGGCGCGTCTTCATATCCGCGATCTTCTGCTGGATCATCTGGAAGCTGCCGATCGGCTGCCCGAACGCCTCGCGCTCGCGCGCGTACTGCACCGAGGCGAGGTACGCCGCCTCCGCGATGCCGACCGCCTGCGCCGCGATCCCGATGCGCCCCGCGTCGAGCAGCGTCATGGCGATCTTGAAGCCCTGGCCCGGCTCGCCCAGCACGTTCTCGACCGGGCAGGCGTAGTCTTCAAACACCAGCTCGCTGGTGGCGCTGGCGCGGATGCCGAGCTTCGGCTCCTTCTTGCCGCGTATGAAGCCCGGTTGGTCCGCCTCGACGATGAAGGCGGTGATGCCGCGATGGCCCTGGTCCGGCTCGGTCATCGCAAACACGATCACGGTGTCCGCGACCGGCCCGCTCGTGATCCAGCTTTTGCGCCCGTTGATGATGTAGTGCGTGCCCGCGTCGTTCAGCACGGCGCGGCTGCGCATGTTGGCCGCGTCGCTGCCGCTCATCGGCTCGGTGAGCGAGTACGCGCCGATCCGCTCCCCGGCGGCGAGGGGCTTGAGGTATTTCTGCTTCTGCGCCTCGGTCCCGAAAGTCAGCAGGCCATAGTTGACCAGGCTGTTGTTCACGCTCATGATCGTGCTGTGCGCCGCGTCGGCCTTGGCGATCTCGATCAGGGCCAGCACGTACGCCAGCGTGTCCATGCCCGCGCCGCCGTATTCTTCGGGGATCTCGATGCCCATCAGGCCCATCTCGCCCATCATGCGGATCGTCGCCATCGGAAACTCGCCGCTTTCGTCGTATTCGGCGGCGATCGGCGCGATCTCGCGCTGGGCGAACTCGCGCACAGCGTCGCGCAGCATCAGGTGTTCGTCGGAAAGCTCCAGCGTTGGGCCGCTGGTCATCGAAGCTGGCATGTTTCAACTCCTATCGCTCGTTGGGTACTGCTATCGGGTGCTGCCGGTCATGCCCGCCGACCGGGCAGGCGTATTGTAACAGGATTCGGCTGCATCCCGGTTACGCGAGCGGGCGGTCCGTGCAGTTCGTTTAGATCTAAACTTCCTATTGCATTCATCAGGCGGCGGCGCTATAATGCGAGTAGTTGTGATAATCCACATGATTATCTAGGGAAAGTAAAGCTGTCACTCATGCTCACCACCGTGCAGGTCTGCTTGTGTAGCTGTCTTGCCGAACGACGTTCGCGCCGTTGGTGGTGTGCGGGTATGCCTTGAGCCTATAGGGCTTACATCATGGGTGTTACCGGTCGGTCACGCAACCAGGCGTGACCGATTTTTTTTGTTATCCGCCCGTTTTTATGTTCGCAGTAGGTGGGGCGCTGTGCCTCACCGTGTTCGGAAAGGCAGAGGAGCACGATGAATATCGCAGATAATGTCACACAGTTGATTGGTAACACGCCGCTGGTGCGTCTCCATCGCGTGGTGGGCGACGTAGAGGCCCAGGTCGTCGCCAAGCTGGAGTTCTACAACCCCGCGCACAGCGTCAAGGACCGCATCGGCCTCGCCATGATCGAGGCGGCGGAGCGTGAGGGCAAGATCGGCCCGAATACCATCATCGTCGAACCGACCAGCGGCAACACCGGGATCGCGCTGGCGATGGTCTGCGCGCAGCGCGGCTATCGCCTGCTCTTGACCATGCCGGAGACGATGAGCAAGGAGCGCCGCAAGCTGCTGCGCGCCTACGGGGCGGAGTTGATCCTCACCCCCGGCGCGGAGGGCATGAGCGGTGCGATCGCGAAGGCCAACGAGCTGGCGGCGCAGGACCCCAACGTGTTCATCCCGCAGCAGTTCAAGAACCCGGCCAACCCGGAGGTTCACCGCCGCACGACCGGCGAGGAGATCTGGCGCGACACGGACGGGCAGGTGGACATCATGGTGTCGGGCATCGGCACGGGCGGCACGATCACCGGCGCAGGCTCGCTGCTCAAGGAGCGCAAGCCCTCCGTGCGGCTCGTCGCGGTGGAGCCAGCCGCCTCGGCGGTGCTGTCGGGCGGGCAGAAAGGCCCGCACCCGATCCAGGGCATCGGCGCCGGTTTCATCCCGGATGTGCTGGATACGAATATCTATGACGAGGTCGTGACGGTCACGGGCGAGGACGCGATCCAGACCGCGCGGCGCACGGCAAACGAGATCGCGCCGATGCGCCCCAGGACCGG
>CAZGLU010000229.1:0-6317 GCA_964526095.1 uncultured Anaerolineaceae bacterium
CCGTAGATGTTCACCAGCGGCGCGATGAAGCCCTTTTGCTGAAGCTGGTCGAGCAGCATCAGCAGCCCGGTGATCGCCAGTTTGCCGTATTCGAGCATGTACGCCACGGCGATATCCTGCACCGTGGCGGTGCCGTCCATCTGGTCCCACAGGAAGACCTGCTCCGCCGTCAGGCGCAGGTAGGCGTCGGTGCGCAGGTTCTTGAGGATCCAGTACGTTTCGCCGCGCGCGTCGGTCAGCTTCTTGAGCGCGTAGCCGGGCTGGCGCTGCGGGCGGAAGGAGGTCAGGTCGCGGGCGCGGACCTGCTGCGCGAAGATGCTCTCGCTGGGACGGCTGAGGACGAGCGTCTCGTCGGCGGAGCGCGACCACACGCTCTCGACCTCCTCGCGCATCATCAGCAGCGTGCCATCGAGGTCCATGCCGCCGAGGGCGTCCGTCTTGGCGAGGACCGCATCCCAGATCGCAAGCATGCCCTCCTTGGGCAGCACGAGCGTCTCGTCGTCGGCCTCGCGCCACACGTCGCCCCCGTTCGGGCGGAGTTGATCGCGCCGCAGGACGATCGTTTCCTCGTCGGCCTTGTCCCACAGGCCGTCGGCGGTCCCGGTGACGATCATGCCCCACAGGCCGAGGCCCCCGTCAGCGGGCGCGGCGGCTGCTGCGGCCTGGACCTGATCGCTGAGCCGGTCCCAGATGCCGCCCGTATCCTTCACAGCCGAGCCGAGGTTGCGATAGATGTTGACCATCGTCGTGCGTGCCGCGTGCTAACCGCCCATGAGCGTGTCGGACGAAAGGCGGGCGGGTTTAGTCCGCCAGCCGGAACAGCATGGTCGTCTCGCCCAGCACGATCACCGTGCCGTCCTGTAAGGGCTGCGGCTCGTCGGCGGCGACCGGCACCCCGTTGACCAGCGTGCCGTTGGCGCTGCCCAGGTCGGTGATCGTCCACGTCCCGTCCTCCTGGCAGGCCAGCTCGGCGTGCGGGCGCGAGACGGAGCGATCCTGCAATGAGATGTCCCAGTTGGCGCTGCGCGTCGCGCGGCCAATGCGGATCAGCGGCGTCAGCAGCGGGATCTCGGCGCCCTCCTGCGGGCCGGACGTGATGTACAGCGTGGGCTGGCCGTCGGCGCGCGCCGGGACGATCAGGGTGCCGGTGATCTTCGCGTGGTCGTGCTCCTCCTGCGTCACGATGGACGAGAACTGGAGCACCGGCACGTACAGGCGGATCACGTCGCCATGCACCAGGGGGAACGGGTCCACCAGGCGCTTATCGTTGACGAACGTGCCGTTGGCGCTGCCCAGGTCTGAGATGGTGAACACGCCGTCACGGAAGCTGATCACGGCGTGCGCGCGCGAGACGTGACGCTCCGGGATCGCGATGTGGTTGTTCGGGCTGCGGCCAATGGTGGCGGTCGCGCCTTCCTCCAAGATGTACTCGCGCAGTTCGCCCGTCTCCGGGTCCTGCCAGGTGACTTTCGCCAGCGATTGAGGCTTTTCCGTCATGGCTGCTGCTCGCGGGAACTCGTGCCGCGCATCAATCCAGGTAGGGCATCTCGATCGGTTCGGGCTGGGGCTTGCACGTGCCGCACCATACGGCGTCGGCCACGACCAGCGACTTCGGGACCTTTTTGCCGCCGACGTACACCGAGATGATGTAGGTCATGGCCTTGATGTGGTCGCCGCACACGGCGCGCCCACACCAGCGGCAGATAGCGACCGCTTCCGTTCCGCAATGAACGCACTTCATGGCACGAATTCGTCCTTCTGATGGCGGCGTGTTGCCCCACTGCGAGATGCCGAGGAGTATACACCAGGGCCGAGCGAAAATGAAAACCGGGCCGGGTGGGGTGGTTTCCCCTCAGCTTGACCGTGCCGAACATCAGTGCTACACTGACCGATGTAGAAAGGGCCAAGACATGGCGTAAACGGCATTTTTTTAACGTTAGGGGGAAGGGCCACGTGACGTTAGAGTTCGACAAGGTCGTGCCGCAAGTCGAAAAAATGGGGCGGGCACTTGCCGCGCGCAACGTCACGATGGGCGAGCGCCTCGAAGAAGCCTGGGCCGTCTTCCAGGGCTTGAACGACCTGGACGCCATCCGCGCCCGCGTGCAGCTCGCGCGTGAGCGGGACGCCGGGTTTCGCGGCGCTGCGCCGCCGGACGAGTCCGCCGAGCCGGTGAACCGGGCCTATCCGCTGCCCGAGGCCCCCGCCCGCGCGACGATCGTCGCGGCGGACGGCTCGCAGATCTACCCCAGCCTGCACGCCGCCGCGTTCTACTACCTCACCAACATCGGCGTTTTCGTCTACCACGACGGCTGCGATGACCTGCCGGAACAGATCACGGAGCCGACTTTGTTTTATACCGACGAGTACCTGCGCGACGAGCGCGGGCAGTTGATCGCCAACGCCGCCGTGAACGCCCGCCGCACGCTGGCCGAGCTGCAAGTCCTGGCGCGCGAGGCGTGGGAGCGGCGCGGCATCGAGTGCGACCTGATGGCGGTCAGCGACGGACCGCTGTTGTTTTGGGTCGGCAACGACGTGCCCGATGGCAAGCAGCTTGAGCGCGACTACCTCGCCGCGATGGTCCATCTGCACGACACGCATGCCCACATGCAGCGCAGCCACGGCCACAGCGCCAGCCTGGTCGGGTACGTGGACCGGCCCACCAGCGCCTTCCTGGTGAGCCTGCTGCACCTGATGTGGCTGGACGACGGCGACATCCGCCGCGCGGCGCTGGAAACAAACGGCCGCCTGGAGGGGCTGACCGACAGCGCGGTGATGTTCCGGCTGTTGCAGCCCGGCGAGCGCTCGGCGCTGTTCGTGCAGCAGTCCCCGCAGAACAAACGCTACCACGATAAGGGTCCCAGCTACGAGATCGCGTTCTTCTACCTCAACGTGGGCAACGCGGAAGGCTTTCACCTCGCGCGCATCGAGGTGCCGATGTGGGTCGCCCGCGTGCCGGAGATGGTCCGGCTGGTGCACGCCCTCACATATCGCCAATGCCAGATGATGTGGCGTTATCCCTATGCGCTCACCCGCGCCGACGAACTCGCCGTCGTGCGCGGTCATGAGAAGGTTCAGCTTGAGGAGTTAATTGAGATCGAGCTGCGACGTAACGAGCAGGTGGTGGAGCACTCAGAGAAACTCGACAGCAAAACCGTCCGGTCGGGCCGCAGGCGCTACAAGCAGAAGTGGAACACGCGCTAGTTACAGCGGCGGACCGCACCGCATCGTGTGGAGATAACGTCATGGTGGAAGAGACTCAGCAGCCCGTAATCGGTAGCGTATTGCGTGCGAGCACGATGGGCTTTGTGTGTGGCACGCGCAGCCAGGCCATCGAACACCCCTCCTTCGGCGCGTTCGTGCGCACCTATCACGGCGCGGACGCCGACATCGAGGTGATCGGCCTGATCCACGCCATCAGCATCGACGACGATCCGCTGGTGCGCCAGTTGATCCTCGCCAACAACATGAGCAATGCCGCCGTGCGCGACCAGCGCGAGAACCGGCTGGTGCCGGTCGAGATCAGCGTGGTGAACGTCGGCTTCATCCAGCGCGACCGTGTCTTTCACAACCTGCCGCCGCGCCCGCCGCTCAGCCTGGACCCGGTGCAGATCTGCGACCGCGACTGCATCGTGCGCTTCACCGAGCGGCTCGACTGGCTGCGCCTCGTGCTGAACACCGGGGACGTGCCCGCCGAGGAACTGCTCGCGGCGGCGCTGCTGCACGCTGCCCACGCGCGGCCCGAACACGAGCGCTACCGCTTCCTGGTCGGCGCCGGGCGGCGGCTGGCCGGACTGCTGAGCCACGACCTGCCGCGCTTGCAGCATCTGTTACGGTTGATCCGGCCTGGGGCGCCGGTGTAAGCGAACCCGCAAGAACCGCCGCGCCGCTGCACCGGCGGCCAGCACACGCGGTACAATCGGCACGAACAAGCGACGATCGCGGGGTGAAAGTCGCTTTTCTAAACTGCTTTTCTGAGTTATAATAGAACACACGTTCGAACGATTGTTCCAGAGGATAGACGATGGTTGCTCGCGATCCCCTGTTTCCCCCATCTGACCACCTGGAAGACTGGTTCCCGCGCAACGGCTCGCATGAGGACGCGGAAGCGTTTCCGCTGAGCGTGCCGTCGCAGCGCCTGGGCGTCGTCGTCGGCGGCTCGCTGAGCAAGGGGCTGGAGGTCAAGCTCGACCGCGAGACCGAGATCGAGGACCTCGCCGTGGGGCGCTACGTGGTCGTCCGCGGGCGCAGCAAGCGCTTCTTCTGCATGATCACCGACATCGTGCTGGACGCGACCAACCCGGCGATCAAGAGCGATCCGCCCGACCTGTCCGACCCGTTCCTGCGCGAGATCTACACCGGCACGGCGGCGTTCGGCACGATCCACGTCGCGCCGATGCTGACCATCGACGAGGACGAAGGTGAGCCGAAGCCGGTCAAGTCGATCCCCAGCCACTTCATGCCGGTCGAGATCGCCACCGCCGAGGACGTGAACGACGTCTTTGGCCGCGAGGACGAGACGCATTTTAACGTCGGGGCGCCGCTGGAACTGGAGGAGACCCAGGTGAACCTGGACCTCCAGCGGCTGGTCGAGCGGTCGGTGGGGGTGTTCGGCAAAAGCGGCACCGGGAAAAGCTACCTGACCCGCATCCTGCTGGCCGGTGTGATCAAGCAGGACCGGGCCGTGAGCCTGATCTTTGACATGCACAACGACTACGGCTGGGAGGTCGTGGACGAGCGCGGGCCGCGCGTCAAGGGGCTGAAGCAGTTGTTCGGCCCGAAGGTCGCCATCTTCACGCTGGACGAGGACTCGTCGCGGCGACGCAACGCCAAGTACGACCACGTCGTGACGATCGGTTACGCCGATATCCAGCCCGAAGACCTCGCCATGCTCAAGACCACGATGGACCTCTCCGACTCCATGATCGATGCGGCCTACGAGCTGCAAAAGCTGTGGGGCAAGGACTGGATCGGCCGGTTGATCGAGGCGCAGCCGGAGATCATGGAGGAACTCAAGCACGAGCTGGCGGCGAGCTACAGCTCCGTGCTGGCGCTCAAGCGGCGCGTGCAGCGCTTCGAGCGGTTCGGCTTCCTGCGCCCGGAGGCGATCGACGACTCCGCGCAGAAGATCATCGAGTTCATCGAGCGGCGCAAGAGCGTCGTGCTGGAGTTCGGGCGCTACGGCAACGCGCTGGAGGCGTACATCCTGGTGGCGAACTACCTGACGCGCCGCATCCACGAGATGTACGTCGAGCGCGTAGAGAAGGCGCTCGGTGACGACGCGCTGGAGCCGCCGCAGCTTCTCATCACCATCGAGGAGGCGCACAAGTTCCTCGACCCGCTCATCGCCCGGCAGACGATCTTCGGCACGATCGCCCGCGAGATGCGTAAGTACAACGTCACGCTGCTGATCGTGGACCAGCGCCCCAGCGGCATCGACGAAGAAGTGATGAGTCAGATCGGGACGCGCGTCACGGCCCTGCTGGACAACGAGCGCGACATCAACGCCGTGCTGAACGGCGTCAGCGGGGCGGGCGGGCTGCGCGAGGTGCTGGCCCGGCTCGACACGAAGCAGCAGGCGATCATCCTCGGCCATGCCGTGCCGATGCCGGTCGTCGTCAAGACGCGCAGCTACGACACCACCTTCTACGAGAGCATCATCCCCGCCGCGGCGGGGGCCGGGCCGCAGGTCGCGCCGCCTGCGACGTCCGGCAGCGATCGCGATTCGCGGCGCATTCGGTAGGCGCAGGGTTGAGCACTTGCACGCCCGGTTCGGTCCCACCCCGATCCGGGCGTGCCTGTTTGTGGCGCAGTGGGATACCGTGGAGGGCGACATGGCAGACACCCCTTCCCCATCACCAAGGACGCGCTGCTAGTGGCGACGGACGAGGCCGACTTGCAGCACGTCGCCCCCTACGCGCAGCGGGGCCAGGGCACCGCCGCGGACACCATCTGGTTCAACTACCACGTGCACCTGCGCAGCCACGTCGCGGACCTGCGGCGCTGGAACGAGCGCGTAAGCGAAACGTAAGAAACCGGCGCCGCGAGCAACGCCGCCCGGACTTTCACGTAAACTATGAGTAGAACACCAACGCAGGCACGTAAGGGTAAGCGCGAGGGAGAAACCATGTCTGAGAACCACACGACGCCGAACCCCGAAGAGATGGGCGCACGGCTGGACGAGGAAATCAAGGAAACGGTCGAGGGTTGGGGCGACTCATCCAAAAAGACCGACTACGAGAACCTGGGCCGCGACCTGGACGACAAGCTGCGAGATCGGAAGAGCGTCGTGTAGGGAAAGAGTGTAGGATAGGGTGGTG
>CAZGLU010000230.1:0-6316 GCA_964526095.1 uncultured Anaerolineaceae bacterium
ATACGAGATGGAATCTCGTGACTGGAGTTCAGACGTGTGCTCCTTCCGATCTATGCAACACTCGTCACGGCGGAAAACATCAGCGAGTACTGGACGCCGTAAAGCGTAACGGTATCGGGTGGGGCCGGTGAAGCACATACACCGCCCCACCCCTTTCATACCGTACCGCGCGGCAACATGCGGAGCGCGTCGGGAAACACGACGCCCCAAGTCATCAATTCGATACAGCGCACGGACGTTCACGTGCTGTCAAAGGCGATAGGCATGGCGCAACAGATCCTGAAGGTAGAAGGCGTTTCCAAGCGGTTCGGCGGCGTCCAGGCGCTGGACCAGGTACAGTTCGATCTCAACTATGGCGAAGTGCATGCGCTGGTCGGAGAAAACGGCGCGGGCAAATCCACCCTGGTGAAAGTCCTGGGTGGGATCATCCCGCGCGATAGTGGCCGGATCCTGTTCGAAGGCAAGGAAGTCCGGTTCAACAATCCGGCTGATGCTAAAGAGGCCGGGATAGCCATCATCCACCAGGAACTGTCCGTCATGCCGTCGCTGAGCGTGATTGAAAACCTGTTCATGGGGCGCATGCAGGGCGGCCTGGGCGGGATCTTAAGCTGGCGCGCCCTGGAGCGCCGGGCGCACGTGGCGCTGGAACGCGTGGGGCTGGAGGTCGATCCCTACACCGCCGTGCGCGACCTCACGATCTCGCAGCGCCAACTGATCGAGATCGCGCGGGTGCTCGCCGACAACGCCAAGCTGATCATCATGGACGAGCCGAACTCCTCGCTGTCTCAAACCGAGACCGAGCACCTGTTCGAGCTGATCAAGAGCCTGCAAGCGCAAGATATCGCGATCATCTACGTGTCGCACAAGATCGAGGAGATCCTGCGCATCTCGGACCGGATCACCGTTTTCCGCGACGGGCAATACGTCGGTACCATCAACACCAAGGACGCGACGGAAAACCAGGTGATCACGATGATGGTCGGGCGGCAGATCGACCGGAGCGCCAGCCTGGAGCGACCCCGCACGGACGAGGCGCTCCTTCAGGTGCGCAACCTGACCGGCAAGAACTTCCGCGACGTGAGCTTCGAGGTGAAGCGAGGCGAGATCGTCGCGTTCTCGGGGCTGGTGGGCGCGGGCCGCAGCGAAGTCGCACGCGCGCTCTTCGGCGCGGACCGGTTCAACTCGGGCGAGATCATGTTCGACGGGCGGCCGGTACGCTTCCGCTCGCCGCGTGACGCGATCCGCGCGGGGGTTGCGATGGTGCCGGAAGACCGCAAAGTGCAAAGCCTGTTCATGGGCATGAGGATCCTGCACAACGTGTCGATGGTGCAGTTACCCCGGCTCGCGGTCGGGCGCAGCGTCATCCGAATGGGCAACGAGCGCAAGATCGTCGATCAATTCGTCAAAGACCTTGACATCCGTCTGGCGTCGGTAGACGAGCCGGTGAGCAGCCTGAGCGGCGGCAACCAGCAAAAAACCATCCTGGCGCGCTGGCTGGCGACCGACCCCAAGCTGCTGATCCTGGACGAGCCGACCCACGGCGTCGACGTGGGGGCCAAGGCGGAGATTTACGACCTCGTGCGGGCGCTGGCGCGGCAGGGGCGCGGCATCATCCTGATCTCGTCCGAACTGCCAGAAGTGTTGATGCTGGCGCACCGCATCGTGGTGATGCATGAGGGGCGCATCACCGCGATACTCGACCGCGACGACGCCGACGAAGAAAACCTGATGGCCTATGCGACCGGCATCGCGGATCAATTCGCCGGTCGTGCGCAAGCAGAAGCGACGTTATGAGCAGCAACAGCAACTCCTGCACTGTCCGCCGTGGCGATTTTCGCGGCTGGAACGCCTGTTACCTGGAAAACGAGTACGTGCGCCTGGTCGCCGTGCCGGACATCGGCGGGCGGATCATGGCCTACGACCTGGGGCCGTTCCCGTTCCTGTTCGTCGATCCTGAGCTGGCCGGGAAGCTGTTTACGCCGGAAGAAAACCAGGGCGACGGCTCGCTGGCGGCGTGGAAAAACTACGGCGGGGATAAGACCTGGCCCGCGCCGCAGGGATGGGACAACGACGAGCAGTGGCACGGCCCGCCCGACCCGGTGCTGGACTCCGGGCGCTACACGCTCGACAAGCTGGCGGTGGAGGACGAGCACGCCGTCGTGGTGATGACCAGCCCGCCCGACCCGCGCACCGGGGTGCAGATCACGCGGCGGATCACGCTGGCGCCGAACAGCAGCCGGGTCAGGCTCGACCTCACGTTTACGAACATAGCGACGCGCCCGATCCGGTGGAGCATCTGGGACGTGGTCCAGCTTCGCGCGGAACGCAGCGGCCCTGACGGCCAACCCACGCACGAGCCGGGCTGCGTCGTCACGGTCCCGACCAACCCCAACAGCGTGTTTCCGAACGGCTACACCGTGATGTTCGGCGCAGAGACCAACAGCCAGTGGCAGGTCGATCCCGCCAGCGGGCTGTTCATCGCGCGCTATAACTGGGAGATCGGCAAGGTCGGGCTGGATTCGGTGGCCGGTTGGATCGCGTTCAATCACGCGCCAGCGGGTTATTCGTTCGTCGAGCTGTTCGAGCACCAGCCGGGCGCGACCTACCCCGACGGCGGCGCGACGGTCGAGGTGTGGACCGTGGGCGCGGGCCAGGTGGGCAACTTCGATTATGAGGCGGCGCCCAGCTATCTGATGGAAACGGAAGTGCTCGGCCCGCTCACGACCATTGCACCCGGCGAACAAACGTCGTTTACGCTCAGTTGGGGCGCATCACGCGGGGCCGGGCCGGTCGTCGCGGCGAGCGAGGCCGGGTGCCTCTCCGCCCCGCTGACATTGGAGCGGCTCGACGCCGGTTATGGGCGCGTAACCGCGTGCGGCGGCGTCTTCGAGCCGGGCACGCTGCGCCTGACATGGCTGGACGCACAGCGCCAACCGGCAGCAGCCCAATCGCTAGGCGCGGCCGATCCGCTGTCGCTGGTCACGATCGATCAGATCACACGCATTCCGCCGCAGGCGACAGCCCTGGCGGTGGAACTCGTCGCAGACAGCAAGATCCTGAGCCTGGCTGAGCTGGCGCTCGGATGATCTACGTATGAGTCAACTTTTTAAGGAGCATATATCAAATGAATTCGCGCGAACGTGTTCGGCTGGCACTCAACCACAAGGAACCCGACCGGATACCGTTTGACCTGGGCGGGACGGTGCTGACCAGTATGCACCACAACGTATACCGCAATCTGCGCGCCCTGCTGGGGCTGCCGCCCGTCGAACCGAAGATCATGGACGTGTTCCAGCAGATCGTGGAGATCGACGACGACCTCACGCAACTGTGGGAAACGGACGTCACCAACGTGGCGCCGCGCTCGTCAGCCACCTACAAGATCGTCGTGAATACGACCGACATGCCGGGCTATGACTTCTTCTACGACGAATTCGGCATCGGCTGGCGCAAACCCAAAGACGGCGGGCTGTACTATGACATGTTCCACCACCCGCTGGCGGGGGCCATCACCAAAAAGGACATCGACAACTATCCCTGGCCCGACCCGACCGATCCGGCGCGGTTCACCGGGCTGGCGGAGCGTGCGAAGGCGGTCGCGGAAAGCGGCCGGGCGGTCATCCTGGGCGGGCTGTGCGCAGGCTTCATGGAGATCACGGCCTGGACACGCGGTTTTGCCGACTATTTCGCCGACCTCGCCAGCGACGAAGAACTGATCGGCTACCTCATGGACAAGGTGATCGACCTGAAGCTGCAATACTGGGAGATCGCGCTGCCCATGGTGGGCGAATACGTGGACGTGGTTCAGGAAGCCGACGACTTCGCCGGGCAGTTCAAGATGCTGTTCTCGCCGCGCACCTTCCGCAAGCTGATGACGCCGCGCCAAAAGTACCTGTTTGGGCGCATCAAGGAATTGACCGACGCCAAGCTGTTCTTCCACTCGTGCGGCGCGATCCGCCCGGTCATCCCCGACCTGATCGAAAACGGGGTGGATATCCTCAACCCGGTGCAGATCAGCGCGACGGGCATGGACCCGTTCGAACTCAAGCGCGAGTTCGGCAAGGACCTGACCTTCTGGGGTGGCGGGGTGGACACGCAGCGCGTGCTGGGCACTGGGACCCCGCAAGAGGTGCGCGACGACGTGCGGCGGAACATCGAGGCGCTGGCGAAGGACGGCGGATTCATCTTCGCGTCCATTCACAACATCCAGGGCAACGTACCGGCGGAAAACGTGGTGGCGATGTACGAGGCGCTGCGCGAATACGGCAACTATTCCAACTGAAGCTCAATCTGTACACAGTTCACTGAGAGGAAATAATGTCCAGCTTAATTCAAGAGATCCGTCAAGCCGTCATCGAGGGACAGGGCAAGGCCGTCGTCCCGAAAGTCGAGCAGGCGCTGGCCGAGGGGATAGCGCCTGAGGCCATTTTGAACGACGGCCTGATCAGCGCGATGGCCGAGGTCGGGCGGTTGTTTGAAAACGGCGAATATTTCGTGCCGGAGATGCTGATCGCGGCGCGGGCGATGAAGAGCGCGCTGGAGATCATCAAGCCGCTGCTGGTCGATTCGGGCGTGGAGCCGCTGGGCCGGGTGGCGATCGGCACCGTCAAGGGCGACCTGCACGACATCGGCAAATCGCTGGTGGCGATGATGTTGGAGGGCGCGGGCTTCGAAATCGTGGACCTGGGCGTCGACGTGGGGCCGGAGCAATACATCGAAGCCGTGCGCAACGGCGCGCAGATCGTGGCGATGTCGGCGCTGCTGACGACGACGATGCCGAACATGAAGACCACGATCGAGGCGCTGACGGAGAGCGGGCTGCGCGACCGGGCCGCCGTGCTGATCGGTGGCGCGCCCGTGACACAAGCCTATGCCGACGAGATCGGCGCGGATGGTTACGCCGCGGATGCGTCTGCGGCAGTGCGCCAGGCCAAGCAACTGCTCGGCGTTTGAGTCCTGCCCCACCCATCGATCGCCCCCTTGGACGGGCCGCTGCGCTGTCTGGCGTGAAGCGCAGCGTTCGCGGCACAAGGCGAGCGGTCGAATGGAATACATGCGTTCCGGGCGCGGCTCGTACCGCGCCCGGTTTTCTGCCCGGTGAACCCCGTCACGCGGCCCCGACCTTATTAATCCACCATTGATCTCCTGCTTTTCAGTTCTGTACAGGTTGATATAGGTCATTTGACATACCTTTTGGAAGCATCCTATACTGCAAGTTGAGCCATTGTCATCGCCTAATTTTTGTCCTTAGAGATTGTGATTTCTTGCACTTTCGTTTTACCGACACCAGCCACAGTTTCAATTGATATGCATCAGATAAGGAGGACACGTGAATAAAAAGAAGTTAGTCATTAATGGAGTTGCCAAAACTTTAATCGTGGAACCCGAAGCAACTCTCCTGGAAGTGCTGCGCAAGCAGTTGATGTTGACGGGCGCCAAAGATGCCTGTGAAGACGGGCACTGCGGCGCCTGCGCGGTCATCGTGGATGGGAAATACACGCTGGCCTGCATCACCAAGATGAAGCGCATCCCCGAAAACGCCAGCATCACGACGGTTGAGGGGATCGGCACACCTGACAACCTGCATCCCATTCAGCTCGCCTTTGTGGTGCATGGGGCCGCGCAGTGCGGATTCTGCGCACCGGGCTTCGTCGTTTCGAGCAAGCTGCTGCTCGACAGGAACCCGAACCCGACACGGCAAGAAGTCCGCGAGTGGTTCACCCGGCACCACAACGTATGCCGCTGCAACGGCTACAAGCCCTACGTCGATGCGGTGATGGACGCGGCGCGGGTGCTGCGCGGCGAGATGACGATGGAGGAGCTGGATTACAAGCTACCGGAAGACGGCCGGATCTGGGGCGGGAAGTATCCCCGGCCCAGCGCCGTCGCGAAAGTCACCGGGACGCTGGACTTCGGCTCGGACCTCGCCATCAGGATGCCGCCGGACACGCTGTACCTGGCGCTGGCGCAAGCGAAGGTTTCGCACGCCAACATCCTCTCGATCGACACGTCGGAGGCCGAGAAGATGCCCGGCGTGTACAAGGTCGTGACGCACAAGGACGTCAAGGGCCGGAACCGGATCACCGGGCTGATCACCTTCCCCACCAACAAGGGCGACGGCTGGGACCGGCCGATCCTGTGCGACACCAAGATCTTCCAGTATGGCGACGCGATCGCGATCGTCTGCGCCGACACCGAGGAACATGCCCGCGCCGCCGCCGAAAAGGTCAAGGTGGAGATCGAGGAACTGCCCGCCTACATGAGCGCCCAGATCGGAAGAGCACACGTCTGAACTCCAGTCACGAGATTCCATCTC
>CAZGLU010000231.1:0-6312 GCA_964526095.1 uncultured Anaerolineaceae bacterium
CCCTTGCGCTATATGGCGCGGCTGTTCGCGGCCGGGAATGAAGCCGAGGTCGCCGCCGTCTATCGCAAGCTGCTCGCGGTACGCATCTACCGCCGGGCACAAAACGTGTCGGAGGGGACCGCTCATGAGGTCGGGCAGGCGCTGCGTTTGGCGGGCATCACCGCCGAGCAAGCCCAGGCGATCTTCGAGTTGACGGCCAGGCCAACCTTTGACGAACGCTTCGTCGTGCCGCCCCTGGCGCGCGAAGAAAACATTGAATCCGTGGTCGATCCGTTCACGCACAAGGCGGAAGCGGGCTTTGGCTTCCGGCGTGATGCCAGGCGGGGGCAGTGATGATCGCGATACAGACACAGACGCAGGCGCAGACCACAGTCACCGTGTACGAACTGCTCGCCTGTGTGAGCGACTACCCGACCCCGGAGCTGCCCGCCGCCGTGCGTGAATGTGCGGCGGTGCTCAAGGCGCAGCGCTCGCCTGCGGCGCGCCCCATGACGCGGTTCCGGCTGTTCGTGGAGCAGATCGAGTTAAACGGCCTGGAAGAGCTGTACGCCGCCACATTCGACCTCAAGCCGGTGTGCTATCCCTATGTCGGGTACCAGTTGTTTGGCGACACGTACAAGCGCGGCGAGTTTCTGGCGCGGCTGAACGCCCGCTACCGGGAAAGCGGGTTTGTGGCGCAGGGCGAGCTGCCGGATCACCTGAGCCTGATCCTGCGGTATCTGGCCCGCACCTGGGATGCCGATCTGGTCGTCGAAGGCGTGGTGCCCGCGCTGGAACGCATGATCGAGCAGCTTAAGGGGAACCCCTATCACGACCTGCTGCGGGCGATCCTGATCGTGCTGCGCGAGCGAGGATAAGACTGGAGCGATTGTATGACCGACGGGTTGCTGTTTGTGGCGCTCCCTTACGCGGCGGTGCTGATCGCGGTCGTCATGACCGTCTACCGCTACAGAAACAACCGGTTCAGCTATTCGAGTTTGTCGTCGCAGTTGCTGGAAAACAACGTGCTGTCGTGGGCATCGGTCGCGTGGCATTACGCGATCGTGCTGATCCTGATCGCGCACGTGCTGGCGGCGGCGTTTCCGGGCGCGTGGGCCGCGCTGTTGGGCGGGCAGCTCCGGCTTTATGTCATGGAGATCACCGGCATGGGGCTGGCCCTGATGGCGATCGTGGGCATGGCCTTGTTCATCTGGCGGCGGCTGACTCGCCCGCGCGTGCGCGTCGTGACCACCCCCGGCGACTGGGTGCTGCTGGTGATGCTGTTGGCACAGGTCGTGCTGGGGTTCGTCACCGCGTTCGCCTACCGGTGGGGGGCGCTGTGGTATTTGCACACGGCCGCGCCCTGGTTGCAGTCGCTGGTCCGGTTGGACCCCGACCCCAGCACGGTGGCGATGCTGCCCTGGCTGGTCAAGCTGCATTTCGTGGGCGGCTTCCTGCTGATCGCCCTGGTCCCGTTCACGCGATTGGTTCATGCCCTGGTTTTCCCGGTCGAATACCTGTGGCGGCCCTATCGTGTCATCGTGTGGAACCGGCGGCAGGCGCTGCGGAAGTAGGGGGCGGCCATGTCCGCTTTGCAGGAGCTTTTGGGGGTCTCGGCGGCGTTTCACCGGCACCTGTGCCCGCGCCAGGTGTTGGGCGTGCGCATGGGTTTGTTGGCCGGGTGCTGGTTGGGGCTTGATGTGCCGCGCCGCGACAGGCGCCTGTTGACGTTTGTCGAGACGGACGGCTGTGCGGCGGATGGGGTTTCGGCTGCGACGGGCTGCCGGGTTGGCGGGCGCACGCTGCGCGTACTCGACTTCGGCAAAGTCGCGGCGACGTTTGTGGATACACGGACCGGGTGCGCGGTGCGGATCGTTCCCGCGCCCGACAGCCGCACGCGTGCGTGGGCCTATGCGCCGGATGCTCGGAACAGGTGGCAGGCCAACCTGATCGGCTACCAGCACATGCCCGACGGCGAGTTGTTCATCGCGCAGCCGGTCGTATTGACCGTAGCCCTGGAAAAGCTGCTCAGCAAACCCGGTTATCGTGTCAACTGCGAGGCTTGCGGCGAAGAGATCATCAACGAGCGCGAAGTGATTCAGGAAGGCGTCGTGCTGTGCCGGTCCTGCGCGGGCGAGTGTTACTTTCGGCCCGTTACGGAAGGCGTCGCGGCACGGCTTGAGGCTGCCCGACCATGATCGCCCCCATCAAGGATGGCGTGAAGCACCTGTTCCCCGGCTACTTCGCCCTGGTCATGGCGACCGGGATCGTTTCGATTGCCGCCTATCTGCTCGAAATGAGGGCCATCGCCTGGTGGCTGTTCCGCTTAAACGCCGTGGCTTACGTCATCCTGTGGGTGCTGACGGTGGCACGGTTCACATGCTACCGGGCGTTGTTCCTGGCTGACCTGACCAGCCACGCCAAGGGGCCGGGCTTTTTCACCATCGTCGCGGGGACGGGCGTGCTCGGTAGCCAGTTCGTGACCATCGCCGGGGATCGCACCACCGCGTTATGGCTGTGGTATGTGTGTATCGCGACCTGGATCGTGTTCGTCTACACGGTTCTCAGCGCGATCATGCTGCGCGAGGAGAAGCCGGACCTTGCCAAAGGGATCAACGGTGCGTGGCTGATCGCGGTCGTGGCGACGCAGGCTGTATCGATCCTGGGGACCCTGGTCTCGCCTGCCTTTGGTGACGTCGAGCCGGTGTTGTTCTTCACCCTGAGCATGTACCTGCTCGGCTGCATGCTGTACATCATGATCATCGCGCTGATCTTCTACCGCTTCTTGTTTTTCCCCCTCTCCCCGGAAGACTTGACGCCGCCGTACTGGATCAATATGGGCGCGGTGGCGATCACAACCCTGGCCGGTGCGACCCTGATGCTCAACGCCGGGCGCTCGGCGTTCCTGCCGGGTATCCTGCCGTTCCTCAAGGGCTTCACGCTGTTTTTCTGGGCGACGGGGACCTGGTGGATCCCCTTGCTGGTCATCCTGGGCATCTGGCGGCACATCTACAAGCGTTTCCCGCTGACGTATCATCCCCTGTATTGGGGCATGGTGTTCCCGTTGGGGATGTACACGACCTGCACCTTTCAGTTGTCGAGGGCGACGGGCCTCGCGTTTTTGAAGATCATTCCCGAGTACTTTATCTACGTGGCGTTGGGCGCCTGGCTGTTGACCTTTGCCGGGCTGCTGCGGAGCCTCATCGTGAACGTGTTGCGTTCCGGCCTCGCCCTGACTGCCCAGGCTGGAGGCAGGTCGGCGCAAGAGAGGAGATGGGGGCGCTGAGCGCGGCCCGCGATACGAAGGTGCCGCGAGCCGCGCCTGTGTCACCTGTGGGATTGAGGATGCGCCTCAGTCTGTGTCGCTGTCCGGTTCGGATGTGGCCGTCGCATCCGGCGACGCGGCTTCATCCTCCGTTTCCGACTCAGTAACCAGGAAGTCCTCACGCGTCAGGTTCACGAATTTCTCGGCGGTCGCAGCCGATACCTTGACGTAGAACTCGGATTCCGAGGAGATCAACGGGTAGCCGTTGTCCTCTAGTTGTTGCCCCAGCGTCAAGACATACAGCTTCTCGACCGTTTCGGGTTCCGGCTCCGCCGTCGCTTCAGCGGCATCCGGCTCGGCTTCCGGCGTGGCCGAAGCTGAGGTGTCCTCCGCCTCAGGGGTTGCGATGCTGGGCAGCAGGTCGTCGATAGAGGGCGACGCCGTATCGGTCTCATCCTCCGCCTCAGATGCGGGGACCGTTTCCTCGACCGTGAGCGTGATGGTCGCGACCGGCTCATCCATGTTCCAGGCCGGGTCGGCCTCTTTGCCGAGTGGCTCGGTCATCCGGATGGTGGACACGCTGCTGAGCAGGGATGTGACGCTTTCTGGATCGAACGTTTCATCCTCAGTCAGGCCCACCAACGTCCAGTCGTCCCCGGTTTTCTGGAGCTGGTAAACCCCGTTGGCATTCTCGATTTGCAGGGTGGTGATCGCATCCCGCGTTACCGAGAAATAGGTCGTATTGATCCAGGAGCCTACCCGTGCCGGGATTTCCCAGGCTACCAGTTCGCTCGTAAGGTAGACGTTATCCTCGTCTTCCAGCCGCACGTGGGCGGCGCTGGCCCCGGCAGAAGTGCCCACGTAGATGGCGTGCGTGTCGCCGTCGGCCAGTTCTACTTTGAGCAAGCGTTCATATTTATTGCTGCTCACCCCCAGACGGCCATGGCTTGACGCGTTGTGGGCGATCAGCCGGTTCCGGCTGATGGCCTGCAGCCCGTTCAGCAGTTCCTCGATGCGCGTGGATTGGATGGGGTAGTCGCCTTTGTCGGGCAGCACCCACTCGTCTTCATCGGTTTTGCGAAGGACGACGGTGTTATCGTTGCTGTCTTGAATGGTCAGGCTCACCACTTTGTCCGGCTCGAACTCGGCCAGCAGGGGACCGGCGGCCCCACTGGCATCGGAATCGTCAGGTATGAAGAGCACGATCCCGACGATAATCTGGACGATCAGTGCCAGCGAAAGCACCTGATTGGTTCTCGATATCATGCTTCCCTCCTATGCCGCCGCTGACTGCTGAACGCGGTCCGCTCCCGGCGCGTCGCCTGGCAAGACGAGGTCCATCGGCTTTTCGGCCCGCTTCCTGATCCGCCAGATGACGCCCAACACGCCGAGCGACACCAGCGCCAGCACGTAGTTGATGACCTCCCAGCGCGTCTGTTCGCTCTCGGTGATCGGCTTAAGCAGCCGCACGCCGGCCCCCTTCGAGCGGATGGCGGCAAGTTCCGTATCCTCGTTGAACCAATCGACCGTGTTCTGGACGTATTGGAGGCTGTTCAGGTAACGCTCATTGCTGAAGCTGCCCGTTATCTGGAACACGGTGTCGTTGATAAATTCAGCGCTGCCGACGACGACCAACCGGGCTGTTTCCGGCGAGCGCTCCAGCTTGCCGATGCTCAGCAGTTGGTCGGTTTCCGCTTCCGCTTCTGTGTCCTCAGCCTCCGCATCGTCGGCTTCTGCTTCGGACGTCTCTACCGGGATGTCCTTGTCTTTGAAGAAGCTCTCGAAGCTGCCCTGCACGGCGACCGCCAGGGTGTAGCGCTGCTGCGGCTCGCCAACCGGGAAGCCGTACTCCTCGTACAACTCCGGCTGCGGTTGGATGGACATATCGCGGGTATGCCACGAGTTCGGGCTGGATTTCAGCAGCTCCGTCACCTGGCGATCCGCGTTTTGCTCCTCATCGACGGTGATTGGCGACGCCCAGTGGAGGGTGATGGCAGGCAGGTCGCTCAGGCTGGGGTTGTCGCGCTCCATCCCGTCCGCCCGGATGTCCACGAATGGCGGGTAATCCAGCGACTGGATTTCCGTCACGATGATGCCGCCTACGTTCCGCTGGATGGGCACCGGGAACGGCTCGTTCTGCGGGTCCATGACCAGCCCTTCTTCGACGGTGATGCCGTAGCTTGCCAGCATCTCCGTCAGGTTGTTTTCCACCGCTTCCAGGGTGAGCGTGCCGTTCAACGGATCTCGTGCCAGGCGGTACGGGCTGACCGCGATAAACACCGATCCGCCGCGCATGAGGTATTGGTCGATGGCGTATTGCTGCCGTTCCGTCAGGGACTGCGGCGCGATGACGAACAGCACGTCGATGTCAGCCGGAACCTGCCCGGTGCTCAGGTTGACTGTGCGCACCCGGTAGCTCTCTCGCAGCACCTGTTGGATCGTTTGATACTGCTGGAGCGAGGGCTGCTGCTGGCCGAACGGGTCCATTTGCCCGGTGGCGGGCGGCGTCCAGATCCCGACCGTTTTCAGGAACCCCGGTGCGGCCCGCTGGAGTGCGGACTCAATCGCGGTGCGAATGCCTGCCTCGCTCAGGTCGCCGGACGGGTAGAGCACCTGCGTCTGGTCGCCCGCGTGCAGGACCATGTGCAACAGGTACGTCTGGGTGGAGAAGAACCCGGACGCGATCGGTTGTATCCGGTACTGCTCGTAGAGTGATTCGCGGGTTACTTCGCTATCGGGATCGCTGACGTTGACCTGCTCGAACGTCAGTTTGCCGTTCGACTCGTCTTGTATCTCGCTGGCGACGCTCTCGATGCGTGCAAGCACGTCGGTAAGCTGTTCGGGCAGCGTATCCGGCGTGTAGTACAGCACCAGCTCGGCGGGTTCGTCCAGCGACGCCAGTACGCTGTCCACGCTCTGGAACCCTTCAACCACACGCTTGATCGCGCTGGTCAGGTCGTATTCCAGGTTGCGCAGACGGATCTCGGCGTCATTGCCGAACCGGTCGATCGTGATCAGGTCCTCGAAGTTCAGCACTTCAGATCGGAAGAGCACACGTCTGAACTCCA
>CAZGLU010000232.1:0-6300 GCA_964526095.1 uncultured Anaerolineaceae bacterium
GCCGCGCCGCCCGACGGGCGACTCGGTCTTCTGGCAGAGCGTGATGGCGCAGTCGTTGCTGCTGGCGTCGCTGTCGATGAGCTATAACCTGCTGTTCGGCTACAGCGGGATCATCTCGTTCGGGCACGCGCTGTTCTTCGGCACCGGCGGCTACGTGACGTTCGTGCTCGTGACGCAGATCGATGGGATGTCGTTCTACGCGGCGGCGGGGATCGCGGTGCTGGTGAGCGTCGTGCTGAGCCTGATCGCGGGGGCGGTGACGCTGCGGCTGAAGGGCGTGTACTTCGCCATGTTCACGCTGGCCTTCGCGGAGATGTTCTGGGTGCTGGCGAAAAGCGGCACGCTGCGCAACATCACGGGCGCGGAGGATGGCATCGTCGTGCGCGACTTCATCCCGGAGACGCTCAACAGCACGCCGACGGGCGACGGGAGCCGCCTGTTCATGTACCGGCTGACGCTGGTGTTCTTCGTGCTGGTGTTCCTGGCGATCCGGCGCTACCTTAGCTCCCCGGTGGGGCGCGTGATGCTGGCGATCCGCGAGAACGAGGAGCGTGCGCGGACGATCGGCTACAACACGCTGCGCTACAAGCTGATCACGATGTCGTTCGCCGGTGTGATCGCGACGCTGACCGGCATCCTGTTCGTGTTGTGGTCCACGGATAAGCGCGTGAAGCCGGACCTGCTCAGCCTGAACTACACCGTGCTGCCGCTGCTGTACACGCTGATCGGCGGGCTGGGGACGCTGGTCGGGCCGGTGCTGAGCACGCTCGGGCTGGAACTGGGCGAGGCGTACCTGCGCGACAAGACGATCAGCGTCGGCTCGGCCACGATCAACGTGGCGGAGCAGTGGGATCTGTTCCTGGGCGTGCTGTTCATCATCGTGGTGATGGTGCTGCCGCACGGCATCGTCGGGACGTGGCACAAGTGGCGGGCCGAGCGAGCGGCGCGGCGGCTCGAGCGCGAGCTGCATCGGGGCGGGTAAGAGGGGCAGACTTCACCCCCTCGGTCCCTCTCGCCAATCAAGTTGGCGAGGGGGAAGAAAAGCGAGTCTCGGTGTATGCGTTGTAGGGGCGGGCTTCAGCTTGTGGCCCCCCATCCCCTGACCCCTTCCCCCACAAGGAGGGAAGGGGAAAGCGGAAGCGCCGGGCGGGATTGGGGCGACCTCACCCCCTCGTTCCCCCTCTCCAATCAAGTTGGCGAGGGGGAAGGAAAGCGGGTCTTGGCGTATGCGTTGTAGGGGCGGGTACCCAAACCCGCCCCTACCTTCTCCTCCGGGGGCGAGATCGGGTTGAACCCCGGATTGTGGTGTTGGACCGCATGAAATCCGACCCCTGCGGGATCGGTGTTCAGGCGGGCTAGAGCATGGTCGAGACGAGGGTGAGCAGGACGCCGCCCGCCATGACGCTGCCCAACTGGCCCGCCGTGTTGGCCCCCATCGCATGCATCAGGATGAAGTTCTCGAAGTCCTCGTCCTGCGCGACCTGCGCGACGAGGCGGCCCGCCATCGGGAAGGCGCTGATGCCCGCCGCGCCGATGAGCGGGTTGATCCGCCCCCGGCTGACCGCCGACATCAGCTTGCCGAACAGCAGCCCTGCGACCGTATCGAGCGCGAAGGCCAGCAGGCCGAGGACCAGGATCTGGAGCGTATCCAGGTTCAGGAAGCTGCTTGCCGACATGGTCGAGCCGACGGTGATGCCGAGGAACAGCGTGGCGATGTTGATGATCTCGTTCTGTGCGCTGAGGTTGAGGCGCTCCACGACGCGGCTCTCGCGCAGCAGGTTCCCGAGCATGAGCATGCTGATCAGGGGCGTCGCGTCCGGCACGAGCAGGCCGACGACAAGCGTCACGACGATGGGGAACAGGACCAGCGCGCGGCGCGAGACGGGGCGCGGGGCGTAGGCCATGCGGATGCGGCGCTCCTCGCGGGTGGTCAGCAGGCGCATGATCGGCGGCTGGATGATCGGCACGAGGCTCATGTACGAGTAGGCGGCGACGGCGATCGGGGCCAGCAGCGACGGGGCGAGCTTGGACGCGACGTAGATCGACGTGGGGCCGTCGATGGCGCCGATCACGCCGATGCTGGCCGCCTCGTTGAGCGGGAAGCCAAGCAGCGTCGCCAGGATCAGCGTGCCGAAGATGCCGAACTGGCCCGCCGCGCCGAGCAGCACCATCTGAGGCAGGGCGAGCAGCGGGCTGAAGTCGATCATGGCGCCGACGCCGATGAAGATCAGCAGCGGGAACAGTTCGTTGCTGATCCCGGCGCGGTAGAGGACGCCGAACAGGCCCTCACCCTCCGTCATGCCAGTGAGGGGGATGTTCGCCAGGATGCAGCCGAAGCCGATGGGCAGCAGCAGCACCGGCTCGTATTCCTTGAGCACGGCGAGCGCGATCAGCGTCAGGCCGACCGCGATCATGGCGGCGTTGCCGAGCGAGAAGTTGGCGAGGCCCTTGGTCAGTTCGGGCAGCAACTCGGAGAGGTCCATCGTCGCGCCGCCCTCAGTCCGCGAACTCGAACAGCGGGTCGCGGTGCTTGACGTGCTGCCCCGCCGCCACGCGCACGGCGGCGATCGTCCCGGCGCGAGGCGAGCGGATGACGTTCTTCATCTTCATCGCCTCCAGCACGCACAACTCCTGGCCGACCGTGACCGCGTCGCCCACCTTGGCCGCGACGGACACGATGACGCCGGGGATCGGGGCGGACACGGTCTTGGACGCCCCGCCGTCCGTGGACTGGGCGGCGGCCTGGACCGGGCGGGCGGTGCCGGTCGCGGTGGGCGGGGTGCGCACCTCCGGGTGCGGCAGCACGCTCGGCGTGCTGGGGATGCGCCCGGTCTGCGGGCGGGCGGCGGGCGGCGGCGGCGCCGGGGCCGCGCCCTCCGGCCAGACCTCGAACTGGTAGCCGTCGACGGTGGCGGTGATGGGCCGCGCGGTCAGGTCGCCCACCTCCACCTCGAAGACCTGGTTATCGACCTTGACGGTGATCTTCATCGGATGGGACCTCGTTGTTTCAGTTGCCGACCGCGCATCACCGCCTGCCACGCGCTGACAATGGGCGTGGGCGGGATGGGGAAGGCGTGGGGTAACGTGTCTCGCTCGCGGGCCAGGGCCACGCTGACGGCGGCAACGGCGGCGCGGCGGCGGCGCTCGTACTCGGCGTCTTCGGCGGGCGCTTCGGCGGGGGCCGGGGTCACGGGACGCTCGGCGGTCAGGCGCACCAGGAGCGCCATGACGCCCCACAGCAGGACGATCGCGCCGAAGACGAGGCCCATGCCGACGATGGTGATCTCCAGGGCGGTGAGCAGGTTCTCTGCCACAACGTCGCTCCTTACACCGGGATGTTGCCGTGCTTGCGCGGCGGCGAGGGCGAGAACTTGTCGTGCAGGGCGGTCAGCGAGGCGATGACCTTGGCGCGTGTCTCACGCGGCTCGATGATGTCGTCCACGTAGCCTGCGCTGGCGGCGTGGTAAGGGTTGTTGAAGCGCTGACGGTATTCCTCGGCCAGCCGCGCCCGTTCGGCGGCGGGGTCCTCCGCCTGCTTGATCTGCTTGCCGAACAGGATGTTAACCGCCCCCTCGGCGCCCATGACCGCGATCTCGGCGCTGGGCCAGGCGTAGTTCACGTCGGTGCCGAGGTACTTGCTGCTCATGACGACGTACGCGCCGCCGTATGCCTTGCGCGTGATGACGCTGATCTTGGGTACGGTCGCCTCGGAGTAGGCATAGAGCACCTTGGCGCCGTGACGGATGATGCCCCGATGCTCCTGATCGACGCCGGGCAGGAAGCCGGGCGAATCCACGAAGGTCACCAGCGGCACGTTGAAGCAGTCGCACATGCGCACGAAGCGGGTGATCTTGTCGGCAGCGTCGATGTCGATCACCCCGGCCATGATGTTCGGCTCCTGGGAGACGATGCCGACGCTGTGCCCGCCGAGCCGCGCGAAGCCGACGATGGCGTTGCGGGCGAATTCGGCTTGCAATTCGCAGAACGACCCCTTATCCACGATGCGCCGGATGACCTCATGCATGCTGTAGGGTGTGGCCGGGTCCAGCGGCACGATGCTGTTCAGCTCGTCGTCCATGCGCAACGGATCGTCGGTCGGGGTGACGTAGGGCGGGTTCTCAATGTTGTTGGACGGCAGGTAGCTCAATACATGGCGGCAGAGGGCCAGCGCCTCGTGCTCGGAGTCGGCGGCGAGGTGGGCCGTGCCGCTGATGGCGGTGTGCACGTCCGCGCCGCCCAACTGTTCGTTGTCCACCTCCTCGCCGGTGACGGTCTTGATCACCTGCGGGCCGGTGAGGAACATGAACGACTGCTGGCGGACCATGATGATCACGTCGGTCAGGGCGGGCGAGTAGGCCGCGCCGCCCGCGCACGGGCCGAGCATGACGCTGATCTGCGGGATGACGCCGGAATACTGCGCGTTGCGGCGGAAGATCTCCGCGTAGCCGCCCAGGCTGCGCACGCCCTCCTGGATCCGCGCGCCGCCGGAGTCGATCAGGCCGATGATCGGCGCGCCGTTGCGCAGCGCAAGGTCCATGACGCGGCAGATCTTGCGGCTCTGCATCTCGCTGAGCGTGCCGCCGTAAACGGTAAAGTCCTGGGCGTACACGTAGACGGTGCGCCCGTCGATCTGGCCGTAGCCGGTGACGACGCCCTCACCCATGTACTTCTCCGTCGCCAGCCCAGTCTCGTCGCCCTGGTGTGTGATGAACGGCTCTAGCTCGTTGAAGGTGCCGGGGTCCAGCAGGACGTCGAGGCGCTCGCGGGCGGTGAGCTTGCCCTTGGCGTGCTGGATCGCGATGCGGTCCGCGCCGCCGCCCAGACGGGCCTGCTCGCGCATGGCACGCAGCTCTAGAATGCGCGGGTCTTCAGACATAAACGGTTTTCCCTACCTCGTCGGCAGCATGGTGCCTGCGTGTTGACGTGCGTTGTGCACGGAAGGTAACACCAGTTTACCGGGGGGCCTTCGGGGTCAATACGGTCGATCGTCACATTTCAGGTGCGCGGAAGGCACAAGCGAGGAGCCATTAGCGATTAGCGGAAAGCGGACCTCACCCCCGACCCCTCTCCAATCAAGTTGGAGAGGGGAGCAAGGCAGGGCGGCCGCACGGAACGCTGCGCTGGGGTGCAGGGCGTAAGCGGGTAGCGGTTAGCGAAAAGCGGACCTCACCCCCGACCCCTCTCCAATCAAGTTGGAGAGGAGAGGAGGGCGCGGGTGGGAAGGCTCTTAGCGATTAGCCGTTGGCGAAAAACGACAGGACGGGAGCAGCTAAGTGCTAACAGCTAACCGCTGCTTTTCTCAGTCGCCGGGGATGAAGGCGGCCCCGTCGAGCGCGTCCGGGGCGGGGTCCGGTGCGGGACGGTCGCCCAACTCCGCGACGAGCATCCCGGCGAGGATCAGCGCGCAGCCGACCAGCTCCTTCGGGCCGAGCGATTCCCCCGCCAGCCACCAGCCGAACAGCGCCGCGAAGACCGGCTCCAGGCTGAACAGCAGGGCGGTGTGGGTCGAGGTGGTGTAACGCTGCACGGCGACCTGGATGCCGAAGGCCAGCGCGGTCGCCGTGACGCCGGTGAAGGCGATGGCGCCCCACGTCGCGGCGGGCAGGTCCAGGCGCGGCGTCTCGAAGGCGAAGGCCGCCCCGGTGGCGATGGGCGCGACGGCGGCGATCTGGACCAGCGAGAGGCGGATCGGGTCGTGGCGCGGCGAGAAGCGCGCGACGGTGACGATGTGCAGGGCGAAGGCGAACGCGCAGCCGAGGACCCACAGATCGCCCTCCTGCACGGACAGGTTCCGGTCGAGCGAAAGGAAGCCGAGGCCGACCGTCGCGGCGGCGATGCCGATCACGGCGCCCCGGCCCGGCGGGCGGCGCAACAGCAGAGTCGCCAGGACGGGCACGATCACGACGCTGAGGCCGGTGATGAAGCCCGCCTTGGCGCTGGTGGTGGTTTGCAGGCCGACCGTCTGGAACAGGTAGCCGAGCGCGAGCCACACGCCGATCAGGCCGCCCGCCAGCAACTCGGCGCGGCGCACGCGGCGTGCCCGGCGGTGGAACAGGGCCGCCAGGAAGATCGCCGCGAGCCAGAAGCGCCACGCGACGTACGTCAGCGGGCCGACCGTGTCGAGCGCGTTCTTGACGACGACGAACGTCGAACCCCAGATCAGGGCGACGAACGCCAGGGCAAGGTCAGCCTGCCAGCGTTTCATGGGCTACGGTGAGGCATACACGCTGGCCCTCCATCCCCTGGCCTCGTCCCCCACACAAGCGGAGGGAAGGGGAGCAAGCCGCGCCCACTCGCCCC
>CAZGLU010000233.1:0-3529 GCA_964526095.1 uncultured Anaerolineaceae bacterium
GATAATGAGCGGTGACTGGAGTTCAGACGTGTGCTCTTCCGATCTGCCGGACGCGATCGCGCCGAGCGCCAGTTCGCTCTGGCCGGGCATGCCCAGCTTGCGCACGACGAACACATCCAGGGGAGCACCCAACGCGCGTGCTACCTCGTAGGCCACCGGCACGCCGCCGCGTGGCAGCCCCAAAACGATCACGTCGTCGCGTCCGGCATACGACGCCAGCCGGTGCGCCAGAAGCTGCCCGGCTTCGCGCCTGTCTCGAAAACGCAGTTCCATCGTGTCGGTATACTCCTGATATTCCTGCATACTTCTGCGTCCAGGACGGCAGCGACCTGCGGGCGCGTCAGGCATCTCCACGGGATGCCATGTTCCGCCCGGACGGAGCCGCCGTGCTTGAGAACGAGTGTATGCGGTTTGAGGCGGCCCTGCATGGGGCATTCAGCGGGTTTCGCGTTGGCCGGGCGGCATACACAGAACTAGGCCACCCGACCCGCGTTGTGGCCTGGCTGCGTTCCACGGTGCGGAGGGGCAAGAGAGCGCAGCGCCGGGTGGGAGCGGACCTAGCGCACGGCGGGCGAGGGCGCGTCGTTATAGCTGCCGGTATGACGGCCCTTGTGCATGATCAGGACGTCCTGCGCAAACCTGGCGCGGGCGTCCTCCGCCTTGATGGCGAACAGGATCTTGCCTTTGGCGAGGCCGGTAGCGAACGCTTCGGCCACCGTTTCGGGGATCGCAAGGCTGTGCAGCGCGTCCTGCAAGCCGCGTCCGCCGGGCGCAGCGGCGGCGTCCACCAGCAGCGTGGCGAGGTCACCGGCGGCGTACACGCGCCCGACCTCCGGCAGCGCGACCGCATTTTGCCCGCCGATGAGGTGATCGAGGCCGCGCGCCGTTTGCCCCCCGGCCTCGCCGGACTTCGCGGCGTCGAGGCTGTTCCTGGCGACCTCCTCCGGGATCATGACGGCCATATCAGACTCGGAAAAGTCGCGCTCAAGCAGGCTGTTCACCGCCGCTTGCACGTCCGCATAGGTGTCGAACAAGGCAAAGATGGATTTCATCGTCCGTTCTCCTCGGCTTACTGGCTTTGAGGCGTGCCGTCCGGTCGGATCGCCGCGTCTCATACTTCAACCTTAGCACCACGACGGTGACGCCTGCAATTGCGGCGGGGATCTGATCCGCCGGACGGGGCGGCGTCAGCGGGGGCGGGCGCCGGGCTGCGCGAGGATCGTCTGGTAGACCAGCGCCACGCCGCCCATCACGCAGGCGTCGAGGCCGTACTGCCCGCGCCGCACCTCGGCAGCGCCGGCGCTCCAACGCAGCGCGCGCCGGGACAATTCGTCTCGAACAGGCGGGAGCAGGTATTCGTGCGCCAGACTGAGGATACCACCCAATAGCACGAGGTCCGGGTTGAAGACGTTGACCAGCGACGCCACGCCCGTCCCCAGGTCGTGGCCGACCCGGCGCAGCGTTTCGAGCGCCACGGCGTCCCCGGCGTCCGCGGCCTCGACGACGTCGGCCATGGTCAGCCCGCCCCAACCGTCCTGAAGGCGGTGGCTCAGCCGGGAGGCCCGCCCGCTTTCCACCAGCGCCGCGATGTGGCGGAACACGGCGGACTGGCTGACCAGCGTCTCCCAACAGCCCCGGTTGCCGCAGTTGCAGCGCAGGCCCCCGCGCTCCACCGTCATGTGGCCGATCTCGCCCGCGAAGCCGGTGGCGCCCTTGAAAAGCTGGCTGTCGCTGACGATCGCGCCGCCCAGCCCCACCCCGGCGCTGATGTACAACACCTCGCGGTAGCCCTGTGCCGCGCCGAAGAACGTCTCGCCCAGCGCCGCCAAATTCGCCTCGTTGTCCACGAAGACGGGCGTGCCGGGGAAGCGGGCCGCGAAGTGCTCGCGCAGCGGCACATCGGACCAGCCCAGGTTCGGCGCGAAGAGCAGCGTCCCGCTCGCCTCGTCGATCAGGCCCGGCAGGCCGATCGCCAGCCCCAGCAGCGCCGTGCGACCGCTGGCCGGGTCGGCCCCACGCGTGACGGCCTCCTGGACCAGTTGAGTGGCTCGGTCCAGCACGGCGGCCTGGCTCGTCATGCCGCGCGTATTTTCGCGGTGCTGCCAGATCACGTCCGCGACGAAGTTCGCGCACAGCACGGCGATGAAGTCCACGCCGATCTCGGCGCTGACGATGAACCCGGCGTCGGGGTTCAGCTCCAGCAGGCGCGAGGGCCGCCCGATGCCGGTCGAATGCAGCCCGACCTCGCGGACGAAGCTGTGTTCGATCAGCTCGTGCACGAGGCTGGAGACGGTGGATTTATTGAGGCCGGTCATCTCGGCCAGCGCCGCGCGGGAGATGGGGCTGTGCTCCCAGAGGCGGTTCAGGATCAGGGAAAGGTTGATCTCGCGGACCAGGGCCTGATCGCCGGTGCGGTAGGGCGGTTGTTGGGACATGGTTTCTGCTCGGTTGCGGACGAGGTGCGGATCGGTGAGCGGTTGTTTGTTGGACCAACCAACTAATTTCATTGTAGCCCGAAAAGGAACCATCGGTCAAGCGGGGCGCCGCCTGCCGGTGTGGGGCATGGCGCGGCTTTTCTGGTATAAACCCCGTAGCGGGCACGCTGGATAAAGAAAGGCGGAGGGATGAATTCTCGCAGGGAGGTGTCGGCGGGCGGCCTGGTATACCTCTAGACGCCCGGCGGCGTCGAGGTGTTGATCTGCAAGGACGCGGGCTATCACCGTTGGGTGCTGCCGAAGGGGGTGGTGCGCAAGGACGAGGACCTTCAGGCCGCCGCCGTGCGCGAGACGCAGGAGGAGGTCGGGGTGGAAGCGCGCGTCGTCGCGGCCCTGGGCGAGCCGGAGCGGTACATCTACACGGCGCGGGGCGTGCGGGTTTTCAAGGAGGTGCACTACTTCCTGATGGCCTACGTTTCCGGCGACGAGCAAACGCACGACGCGGAGATGGAGGCGGTGCGCTGGGTGCCGATCGACGAGGCGATCGAGACGCTGGCATACGAGGGCGCGAAGAATGTGGTGCGCCGGGGCAAGGCGCTGCTCGAGGCGGACCGCCCCGCTTGAGCGGCGGGCAAGCAAAAGCGGCCCGTTGCGGGGCCGCTCGTTAGACGATCTTGTTAGGCACTCATGCTGCTGCGTGCCGCTGGCGATCTATTTCACCCTATTTCGCCCTGACGTTGACCTTGCTTTCCGCGATCTGCGTCAGCAGTTCGTCCGTCTGGCTTTCCTCGTCCAGCGAGGTTTGCAGCATGTCGGCTTCCTTCGAGTGGTTCATCTCGCGTGCCCAGGTCCGCAGCGTGCCGTACGCCGAGATCTCGTAGTGCTCGACCTTCTGGGCGGCGGCCAACAGACCGGCATCCAGCGTCTGCTTGTCCTCGACTTCCTTGATCAACTCCTGGCCCTCGGTGATCAGGCCCTTCATGCCCTTGCAGGGCTTACGCTTCGGCCTCTCGCCCAGGCTCTCGAAGACCTGCTCCAGGCGGTTGATCTGTTGGCGCGTCATCTCAAGATGGTCCTTGAAGGCGCGGGTTAGC
>CAZGLU010000233.1:3539-6285 GCA_964526095.1 uncultured Anaerolineaceae bacterium
CGATTGGTCGCCGCCTCCTGCATCTTGGGCAGCGCCTCGACGATCTGGTGCTCGGCGTCGTAGATATCCTGAAGCTCCTCGATAAACATCTCGTGCAGTGTCTTGGCCGCCATTCCGTCCTATTCCTTTCCGCATCACGTGAATCATTCCATCGCTGACATACAGCTACCAGCATACTGCGCGGGCGCGATGCGAATAAGGGGCGGACGGGCGAATTTCCAATAGGCCGGGTGGGCGGTTCCCTCAGGTGCCTGTCACACGCCGGCTTATAGACTGGCGTTTAGTCCAGCCGCAGCACCAGCCCTTCGTCCGGCGCGAGGTGCAGCGCGGCCAGGTTCACGGAGCCGCTGCGCTGCATGTCCGTCGCCACGGCGATGGTCGCCTGCTCCCCGGCGATGCTCAGGTCCAGCAGGTGCGGGCGCGCACTGAAGTTCAGCACCACCAGGAAGCTGTCTGCGCCCTCATGCGTGCGCAGGTAGGCCAGCACGTCGGGGTTGGGCGTCCGCGGGTTCACGCTGAGGTAGCTGCCCGCGTGGAGCGCCGGTTCCGCCCGGCGCAGCGCAGTGAGCGCCCGGTACAGGTTGAGGATCGACGTGGGATCAGCCTCCTGGCACGCGACATTGCGCGTGGCGTAGTCCCCGGCGAGCGGGAGCCAGGGCATCGCTTCCGGCGTGGTGAACCCGGCGTGCGGGCGGTCATCCCACTGCATCGGGGTGCGGATCGGGTCGCGGCTGATCACGTCCGCGATCTCCGGTTGGAGCACGGCGGGCGGGTCCTGCACGAATTCGGGCGGGATGGGGACGTTCTCCATCCCGATCTCCTCGCCGTAGTAGGTGGTCGGCGTGCCGCGCAGCGTGAGCAGCAGCATGTTCGCCACGCGCGCCTGGCGGGCGCCCGCCCGCGTCGCGATGCGGGGCTTGTCGTGGTTGCCCAGCACCCAGTTCGGCCAGGCGCCTTCCGGCAGCAGGGCCTCGTAGCGTTCGATCGCCTCGCGGATCGTCTGCGCGTGCCAGGGCAGCTCGATCAACTGGAAATTGAAGGGTAGGTGCGCCTCGTCATGCTGGCCGTAGTACGTCACCAGCGCCTCCGTGGGCAGGTAGATCTCCCCGATCAGCACGCGGTCATCATACTCGTCGAGCAGGGCGCGCATCTGGCGGACGATGTCGTGCACGCCGGGCACGTCCTGGGTGTAGATGTGCTCCAACCGCTGGTGCGGGTTGACGCCGTCCCAATGGGGATTGATCGGCTCGTCGCGCAGGTGCTCGTCCTTGAGCAGCAGCCACATCACGTCGATGCGGAAGCCGTCCACGCCCTTATCCAGCCAGAAGCGCATACAATCCAGCACGGCCGGTAACACGTCCGGGTGGCGGTAGTTCAACTCCGGCTGCTGGCGCACGAACTGGTGCAGGTAATATTGACCGGTTGCCGCGTCATAGGTCCAGGCCGAGCCGCCGAAGAAGCTGAGCCAGTTGTTCGGCGGGCCGCCGTCCGGCGCGGGGTCGCGCCAGATGTACCAGTCGCGTTTTGGGTTGTCGCGGCTGCTGCGGCTTTCGAGGAACCACGCGTGCTGGTCCGACGTATGGTTGGGGATGAAGTCCATGATCAGCTTCAGCCCGCGCCGGTGCGCCGCCGCCAGCAGCCGGTCGAAGTCCGCCATGGTGCCGAAGCGCGGGTCGATGCCGGTGTAGTCGGCCACGTCGTAGCCGAAGTCGTGCATGGGCGACGGGTACACGGGGGAGAGCCAGATCGCGTCGATGTTGAGGCTCTGCAAGTAGTCGAGCCGCTGCTCGATGCCCGGCAGATCGCCGATGCCGTCGCCGTTGCTGTCCTGAAATGAGCGGGGGTAGATCTGGTAGATGATGCCTTTTTGCCACCACAGGTAAGGCCCGGCTGCACGCGACAGGTGCGCGGCGCGGGCCGGAGACGATGTTTGCTCGCTGGTCATGGTTGCCCTTCACGGTGTAGAGGATCGTCTGCGCGACGATCCGGCCATTGCGGATCACAATCGCGGATCACAAAGGAATCGGCGCACAGACTCTACCGACGGGCGAGCTTCCCGTCCACCCCAGGAACGGATGGAGGATCGCCGTCATCCCGGCCCCGACGCTTTAGGGCGGTTACATGGCGTGCTGAGGATGGTTCGCTCGCCTAATGGGGGGCAGCCCGGTCAGTGGCCCTCGACCAGTCCGATCCGCACGGCGTAGAGCGCGGCCTGCGTCCGGCTGGTGACGCCGAGCTTGCTCAGGATGTTGCTGACGTGGGTCTTCACCGTCTTTTCACCGATGTGGAGCCGGGCGGCGATCTCCTTGTTGGCGTATCCGAGCGCCAGCAGGTTCAGGACCTCCGTTTCCCGGTCGGTGAGGGTTTCGGGGTGTTCCGGCGTGCGCACCTCCTGCATCAGGCGCGCGGCGGCCTTCGGGGACAACTGCACCTGCCCGGCGGCGGCGGCCTTGATCGCCTGGATCAGCTCCGCGGCCTCGGCATCTTTCAGGATGTAACCCGCCGCCCCGGCCCGGATCGCGCCGACTACCGTGCTGTCCTCCAACATGCTCGTCAGGGCGATCACCTCCACATCCGGTAGTTCGTGGCGCAGCGCGGCGGTCGCTGAGATCCCGTCCATGCCCGGCATGACGAGATCCATCAACACGACGTCGGGGTGTAGCGCATGCGCCAGTTCGATGGCCTGACGCCCGTCCGCGGCCTCCCCGACGATCTCCAGGTCGGGGTCCATCCCGAGGAACATGCG
>CAZGLU010000234.1:0-6233 GCA_964526095.1 uncultured Anaerolineaceae bacterium
CACCCCGCCTGAATCACCCACCGCCCCATCACAGACCGCTCCACCGCCGCCTGCGCTGCGGGCTACCGACGAAGACAAGCCCGGCGCGAACGGGGCGAACGTACCGGAACCCGTTGAGGAACCGCTCGCGGAGGCCCAGGAGCGCACCCATCATGAGTAACGGAAACAATCCGGAGCAAGCCCCAGCCCAAACCCCGGCGCGACCGCCCGCCAGCGAACCAGCGGCATCCACGCCGCCGCCTGTCCCGGCGCCGCAGGAAACGCCGCCCCCCGAGCAGACGTCCAAACTCGGCGCGCTGGTCGTGGACGACGAACCGGCCAACTGTGACTTCCTGGTGCGCCTGCTGCAGCAGGCGAACATGAACGTGAACGGCGCCTACACCGGCGAACGGGCGTTGGAGTTGGCCGCGAAGACGCCGAACCTGATGCTGATCGTGATCGATCACCGCCTGCCGGACATGAGCGGCGTCGAGTTGTTGACTAAGCTCCGCGTGCAGTATCCGGATGCGATGATCTGCATGGCGACGATGCACGACGAGCGGTCGCTGATGGAGCGCGCCTTTGCCGAGGGCTGTGACGTGTTCCTGGTCAAGCCGCACGGCTTCATGGAGCTGTTCAAGCGGGTGAAGGAATCGCCGCCCGGCACGGTGGACGCGCACGAGCGGCTGATCATCGACCAGTACGGGCCGCGCGCCTACCAGGGGTGAGCGCCGCGACCGGATGAACGTCCCCACGGGCCTGCCCGCCGCAGGCCCGTGCCATTGTTCCCCGCAGCCGTGCCTACTCGGCGGGCGCCGCCTCCTGCGTCACGGTGAGGGAGTTGAGCATACCCTCGTACACGCGGGAGAACAGATCCCAGCCGTATTGACCATCGACGACGAGCTTGAGCACGACGACCTGCTCCTCCGCGACGGGGAACGCGCCGATCACGGTGGTGACTGGCGGCTCCTGCGTCTCGTCCTTCTGCACGGCGATCGTGCCTTCCCCGATCTGCTGCGCGGTCCACGGCGCGCTGATCGGATCGTCCAGTGACGACAGCGCCTGCTCCATCGAAGGCTCGTAGTAAACCTGGAAGACGACCTCGTTCTCGTACGCGAAGTTCTCGTTCGGCTCAACCTGCAACGGGATGCCCTGCGGGTTCTCGTCCCCAACCAGCGCGGTGAAGTAGCGGCTGGGGTACCGGATCGTGATGCCCGCGTGGGACGCGGTGCCGTCAAGCTGCATCTGCACCGGGGCCGGGCAGTCTTCGCTGTCCGGATCGCTACAGCCGGGGAGCTGCGTCCCGCTGTTCAGGTTCAGGTTGAGGTCGAGGTCCGGCCCGGTGTTGAGGTCCAGCCCACCGGCAGGCGCCGCAACTTCGGCGGTCGCGGGCGACGTCGGCACGGGCGGGGTGTCGTCCTCGCCCCCGCAGGCGGCGAGGAGGAGGCCCGGCGCGATCAGCGCGAACCCGAGCCACCACAGCCTTCTGCGCATGATCCCTCTCTCCTGACTCTCTGGCAAACCAGCCCCATCAACCTTGTCATCAACATCGTAACGTGCGTTGAGTGTAGCGGATTCGGGTGCGGGCGGCCAGCAGGCGAGTGGGAGGCCATCGCCAAATCTGCGATAGTAGAAGGTGAGGTTCCGCGCCAGGCGGCATGGAGTCTCGTTGAGAAGACGAAGCCAGTTCGGAGGAAAGCATGGCACAAGCGAAAGCAAACGACACCGTACGCGTGCACTATACAGGACGCCTTGGCGATGGAACGGTCTTCGACTCGTCGCGCGAGCGCGAGCCGTTGGAATTCACGATCGGCGAGGGCCAGGTCATCCCCGGTTTTGAGAACGGCGTGATCGGCATGGCCCCCGGCGACACGAGGACGCTGGAGATCCCCGCCGAGTCGGCCTATGGCCCCTACCGCGAGGACATGCTGCTGGACGTCAGCCGCGACCAGTTTCCGGACAGCATCCAGCCTATGGTCGGCCAGCGGCTGCAACTGCGCCAGCCCGACGGGCAGACGATGCTTGTGACGGTCAGCGCGGTGGGCGAGAACGAGGTGACGCTGGACGCCAACCACCCGCTCGCCGGTAAGGACCTGATCTTCGACGTGGAGCTGGTCGGGATCCGCTGACGCCAAGGCCAACGCCGAAGCCAAATAGAAGCCGGACAAACGGCACGCGGGGATCGCTACAACGATCCCCGCGCCTTGTTTTTCCGGTACGGCCCCTCGATACCCTCTCACGTCGCGGACGGTGCGGGCGCGTCCCGCAGCCGCCGCAGGAACCTGAGCTGCTCACGCTCCTGGAACGCCGCGCCGCCCTCATGACGGTTGTAGGGGTACACGCGGATCGCCTTCGGCCCGGCGTAGGCGTTGTAGGCCGCGTACACGGTGGACGGCGGGCAGATGTCGTCCATCAGGCCCACGGAGAACAGCGCCTCGGCGGTGGCGCGGGCGGCGAAGTTCACGCCGTCGAAGTAGGCCAGCGTGTGGAACACCGTGTCAACCTGGTCACGGTGGACCATGCAGTAGCGCACGATCTCCATGTAGGGGTTCGTATCGACGATCTCCGTGGCGCGCCGGATGTGGCACATGAACGGCACGTCCGGCAGCACGGCGGCGAGGTCGGGGACGAGGCCGCCGACCGCCAGCGTGATCGCGCCGCCCTGGCTGGCGCCCCGCACCGCGACGCGGCGGGCGTCAACCGCCGGGTGCGTCCGCGCGGCCTCGACGGCGCGCACCCCGTCGGTGAACAGGCGGCGGTAGTAGTAGGTCTTGGGGTCCAGGATGCCCTGCGTCATGAAGCCGGGGAAGTGTGGGTTCGCCCCGTCAGGCAGATCGGGCGTGTCGCCGGGCTGCGAGGCGCTGCCCTGACCGCGCGTGTCCATGACGAAGTGCGCGAACCCGGCGCTGCTCCACAGCAGGCGCTCGGTCGGCAGGCCGCGCCCGCCGCCGTAGCCGATGAACTCCACCACACAGGGCAGCGGCTCCGTGCGGTGGTGAGGCAGCAACAGCCAGCCCTTGATCGGCTGGCCGCCGTAGCCCGCGAATGTCACGTCGAAGACGTCCACCGTGCGCAGACCGGCGTCCACCGGCTCAAAGCGCGCGTTCAATGGGTGCTGGCGGGCGGCGTCCAGCGTGGTCTGCCAGAACAGGTCGAAGTCGTGCGGTTCCTCGCGCGGCGGGGAGTACCTCTCCAACTCGCCGAGGGGCATATCGTAAAGCGGCATGGGTGCATCCTTTGGCGGCACACGATGACAGGCGCCAGCCCCGCGCGGGCGGCGCGCTTTAGTTGTACTGCGGGGCGGTGATGGCAGCAAGCGCCGGATGCGTTTTCAGCGCTCCCGTTGAGCGAGGCGGCCGCACTGCGCCGCAGACAGCCTTACGCCAGCGTGTCCGGGTCGGGTGGAGATGGCTCGTCGGGCGGCGTGGGGCGCGGCAGCTTGACCGACGGGATGTTGGCGTCGTCAGGACCGGCGCCGGGATAGGGCGGTTGGAGCGAGGCCGGGCGCCGCGCCTCGGCCTGCACCTGCGGCCAGATGATGTCCACCGCCTGTTTCACCTGCGGGTTGTTGGGGTCGATCTTGCGCGCCTGCTGGACGTAGTTCCACGCCTGGTCGGGCGTATCGGCCAGGTTCGCAAGCTGGAGCCACGCCGCCATGTTGCGCGGCTGCAACTGCACGACGCGCGTGAAGTGCTGGCGCGCCTCCTCGCGGCGGCCGCCCTGGGCCGCCGTCACGCCCATGTTGTAGTAGATCTCCGGGCGTGGGCCGCTCGCCGGGCGCGGCGCGGCCAGCCCACCGGGCCAGAGCGGAGGGGCGCTCGCGGACGGGCCAGCCAGCGGCTCGCCGGGTAGCTCGCGTTTGCCCTTGCCGGGGGTGGCCGACTGCCCGCCGAACATCCCCGCCAGGATGAACACCAGGAAGAACAACAGGCGCAGCCACAGCGCGGTGATGGTACACATCACGCACATCACGCCGTAGGTGAAGGCCGTGCCCACCCCGATCGCCACGCCGTACCCCGTCGCCTGGGAGGACGTGGCCGCACGGGCCGCCGTGCGCCGCGCGATCGAGAACGTCACCAGCCCCGCCAGGGACCACTGTACGACGTATTGCGCCGCCAGTTCCGACGCGTACTCGTCCGTGATGCTGATCAGGTCGTTCTGTAGCTCCTGCTGCGATGCGTTCGGGTCGGTCACGCGGCCGAGCGTGTCCGTCAGGCGCTCGATCATCTCAGGCGGCCACAGCCACACGGAGAGGCACGAAGTCAGGAAGGAGAGCGCGATCCCTGCCACGAAGATCAGGCCGATGGCACGCACGATCAGGGCAAGGTCCAGGTTATCCAAACGCATGGCGTCCTCAGTCAGTACGGGGCGGAACGGATCTGCCGAGAGTATAACACGTTCCCAGGGTAAATAATGCCGCGTCCCGGCGCAGCCCGGCCCCCCAAGAACGGGGGGATGACGGCGCAGGCCGGGGCGCAGTACACTTAGGGAGGCTGGACCGGCTCAGCGCGCAAGGGGGCGGCAGTGAGCGACCAACACCCGGACGACCCGATCATCCTGGCCGACTACGACCCGGCCTGGGCGGCGGCGTTTGAGCGCGAGCGCGAGCGGATCGCGGCGGCGCTCGGCGCTGAGGCGCTGGCGATCGAGCACATCGGCAGCACGGCGGTGCCCGGCCTGCGCGCCAAGCCGATCATCGACATCCTGGTGGCTGTGGAGCGGTTGGAGGATGGCGCGCACTACGCGCCCCGGCTGGCGCCGCTCGGCTACGTCTATCGCCCGCATGACGAGGACGCCGTGCGGCTGTTCTTCCTGAAGCGGTCCCCGGCGCGGTGGCACCTGCACCTCGTCCAGCAGGGGAGTTGGGAACACCGGCGGCACGTGTTGTTCCGCGACGTGCTGCGTGCGGACCCGGCGCTGGCCCGCGACTATGCCGCGCTCAAGGAGCGTCTGGCGGACGAGTTCCGCCACCGGCGCGAGGCGTACACCGAAGCCAAGTCGGACTTCATCAACCGCGCGGTGGCAGCGGCTCTGGAGAATGAACGCCATGACTGACGCCCCTCGTTCCTGCCCGGCCTGTGGCGCGCGGCTCACGCCGCACCCGACCGATCCCGGCCTGTGGTGCCAGTTCTGCGGCACGACCCGTGACGACGACGCGGCACGCGCCGCCGCCGACCGGCTGCGCGCCGACGAGGCCGCGAGCGCGCGCTACCGATCGCCCGTGCGCCAGATCGACATGCCCCTCGCGCTGCGCTGGGCGCTCGACAACGCGTGGGACAGCATCCGCGAGGGGGATTTGCACTCGGCGGCGTACGTGCTGCGGCTGGCGCTGAAGGAGCACGGCGACCACGGCGACCTGTGGTACCTGATGTCCCTGACCACGCCGGATCGTGGCGAGCGGTTGGCGTACCTGGAGCGGGCGCTGGCCGCCCAGCCGTACCACGAATACGCGTGGCGCGATAAGGGCGTGCTGGAGGGCGTGATCCCGGCGGGCGAGGCTCCACCGCCCCCTGACGTGGCGGCGGATGAGGCGGTCGCGGCGCGCTCGCGGACGGAAAGCTGCGCGCTGTGCGGCGGGGCGCTGGCCTACGACGCGGCCCTCGGCGCGCTGGTCTGCGGCCACTGCGGGCACCGGCCCGGCACGGCCCCGGCGCGCGGCTACGGCGGCGGTTATGGCGGTGGCTACGACCGGCTGGACAACGCGCTCTTGCAGCGGCGCTTCGGCTTCTCACGGGAGTGGCAGATCGGGGCGCGGCTGCTGGTGTGCCAGAACTGCGGCGCGGGGTTGACGCTGGCGGGCACGACGCTCTCGACGCAGTGCCGCTTCTGTGACAGCGCGCACATCCTGATCGAGGACGCGGTCGGATCGTTCGAGGAGCCGGACGCGCTGCTGCCCTTCAGCGTGGATCGCGTCGCGGCGGCGCGTGCGGTCCATGCGCGGCTGTCGCCCGACCAGCGCGCGGCGGTCGTGCGCGGCGAGGTGCAGGGCGTCTACCTGCCGTTCTGGGCGTTCGAGGGCCTCGCCTCGATCACGCTGCCGCACGACATGGACCGGACAGGGCTGATCCGCGCCGGGATGTACCCGGTGGGCGGCGTGCTGGTGTGCGGCGCGACGCAGCCGAGCCAGGCCGTGCTCGACGAGTTGATGCCCTACGACCTGCGCGCGCTGTGCCGCTACGACCCGCGCTACCTGGCGCAGTGGCCCGCCCAGGTCTACAGCGTGGACGTGATCCAGGCGTCGATCACGGCGCGCG
>CAZGLU010000235.1:0-6196 GCA_964526095.1 uncultured Anaerolineaceae bacterium
ACGTGTGCTCTTCCGATCTATGCCGCCAGACTTCGTGCGCGGGCTGCTGCTCACCCCGGCGACCCTGCCGGAAGCGGTCGCCCTGGCGCTGCACGACGCCCCGCCCGGCGCGCGGATCGCCGTGCTGCCGGTCGCCAACGCCACCATCCCGACCCTGGCAGCGCCCCAGACGGTCCACAACGACTGAGGCCGGGCGCAGGGGCAGGGCGGGATCGGATATGGGCATCTTCTACGGGATCAGGGCGCTATGGATCGCAACGCTGCGCGGCCTCGCGGGGGCACTCTGGCTGATCCCGGCGGGCGTCATCTGGGCGCTGTGCGCCGTGAGCGTGGTCCTGCTGCCGTTCGGCACCACCGGGCTGTTCGTCGTCGCCAACCGCGTCGCCTACGGGCAGCCGGTGGCCCCGCGTGAGGTGCTGGCCCTGGCCCGCGCCTATGCCCGGCCTGCCGTCCAGTTGACGCTGCTCGGCCTGCTGGCGGTCGGGCTGCTCGTCGTGGGGCGCGGCGGGTCCGGCCCGCTACCGGATGCACCCTCAGCCCTGCGCCCGATCGCGACGCTGGCGGGGATCATCCTGCTCGTGCTGCTGTTCTACGCGTGGCCGCTGCTGTTTGAGCACGCCGACCGCCGCGCCCTGCCCGTGCTGCGGAGCGCGGCGCTGCTGGTGCTGGCGGAGCCGAACTTCACGCTGGTGGTCGCGGGAACCGCCGCCATCCTCGTGCTGCTCCTGCGCGTGGCCCTGCCCTACGGCGTCCTCGGCGCTGGCTACGTCGCCCTGCTGGGCACGACGGCGGTGCTCGACCGGCTGTCCGCGTTCGGCCAGGTGCCCGACCCGGACCGCATCGCCGCGCGGTAAACAAAAGCCCCGGCACCGGGCCGGGGCGAGCAGGGCAAAACGCCTGAAAGCGGGGACTTAGCGGCGGCTCGGCCGCGCCGTCAGCGTCACGTCCACGGTTATCTGCTGGCCGTCGCGCCACACCGTCAGCACGACCGTGTCCCCTGGGCGGGTGTGCTCACTCAGGTAGGCGATCAGGTCGGTCATCTCGTTGACCGGCTGGTCGTTGATCCGGGTGATAACGTCGCCGCCCACCGGCAGCGTGCCGACCGGGGTCTCGATGCGTGGGACGTCAGCCACGGGCATCTGCTGGTCGGGCATGGCCGGGACCAGGCCCGCCGCGGACGCAGGGCTGTTGGGCGACACCGTGGCGACCATCACGCCGCGCTGCCCGCTGGGCAGGTCCATCTCCTGTACCTGCTCGGGCCGCAGCGTCATGCCGGAGATCCCCAGCCAGGTATGCTCATACCCCCCGTCGCGGATCAGGTACGGCACGATGCGCCGCACCGTGTTGGACGGCACGGCGAACCCGATGCCTGACGAGGTCTGCGTGCGCGTCAGGATCGCGGTGTTGACGCCGATCACCTCCCCGGCCATGTTCAGCAGCGGCCCGCCGCTGTTGCCGGGGTTGATCGCCGCGTCGGTCTGGATCACCTCCGGGATGCTGAAGCCGCCCGGCTCCTCGGAGAGCGTCCGGTCCAGGGCGCTCACGATGCCGGTTGTCGCCGTGAAGTCCTGCTCGAACGGGCTGCCGATGGCCATCACCTGCTGCCCGACGAAGACTTCCTCCGAATCCGCGAAGCTCACCGGCTGGAGCGCGACGCGGGTCGGGTCTACGCGGATCACCGCCAGGTCGGAGTCCGGATCAAGCCCGACGACCTCGGCGGGCAGGATGGTGCCGTCGATGAAGGTCACCTCCACATACGACGCGTCTTTAACCACGTGGTTGTTGGTGACGATGTGGCCCTGTTCGTCGATGACGAACCCGGTGCCCGTGCCGCTTCCCATCGGCCTGATCGCCACCGACACGTTGACAACCGAGCGGCTCACGCGCTGGTAGACCTCCGCGACGTTCAATTCTTGTTCATTGGGCGTATAGGCGACCCCGGCGGGCAGCGGATCGAGGCGGTCGCCGCCCTGGGCCAGCACGCCGATCGCGCCGAGCAGCAGCCCGGCCACGAACACGATGATCAGAAGTACCGCGCTTTTCCTTGTCGTTGACATAGCTCACCTACCCGTTTCTACTTCCAGGGAAGCCGTTCCATTTTGAACAATTAACTCCCGAGCATGGGAATTGGCTGATCAGAAGATAAGAAGTTCTAGAGAAAGCCGCCACTGATGCTTTCATGTTCGCCCAATCGCCCTCCTACACTTTTCCTGATTGATCTTGTGTTGATCTTGTGTCGCCGCGCTAAACGCCGGGGCAGAGGGGCGCCGGTCCAGGGCGGCCCGGCGCGGTTGCAGGTCGCCTGTCATACGGTATAATCTGCTCGTTTCAACGGCTGTGTGTCCTCCTTGATCCGAATGACGAAGCGACAGGTGTAACGATGGAAATTGTCTGGTACGGGCATAGCTGTTTCCGCATCACCGAGAGGGGCCGCGCAACCGTTGTAACCGATCCGTTCGGCGAGAACCTGGGCTATGAGGTGCCCAAGCTCAAGGCCGACGTGGTGACGATCAGTCACGACGCACCCGGCCACAACAACGTGGACGCCGTGCGCGGCTGCGAGCATGTGATCGCCGGTCCGGGTGAGTACGAGATCGGCGGTGTGTTCATCATCGGCGTACCGACCTTCAACAAAGAGGCCGAGAACCCGCGCCTGAACGTGATCTACGTCCTCGACTTCGAGGGCCTGTCTGTGGCGCACCTGGGCGACCTCGACCACGTCCCCGCCCAGTCGATGATCGAGTCGCTCGGCTCGATCGACGTGGCGCTTGTGCCGGTGGGCGACGGCAGCGCGCTGAGTTCGAGCCAGGCGGCGGAGGTCGTCAGCCTGCTGGAACCGAGCCTGGTCGTGCCGATGCACTTCCAGACCGAGGCGCTGCGTGGGCTGGAACTGGACCCGGTCGACCGCTTTCTGAAGGAAATGGGTGTCAACACCATCGAGGCGGAGCCGGTGCTCAAGGTGACCGCCGGCTCGCTGCCGGAGCAGACGCAGGTCGTCTTGCTCGACTACCAACACTAACCGTAGGGCATCGCACGGGGCGGGCCGGGCAGCCTATCAGGGCGCGGCTGGCCCCTCAACCGAGGTCTATTGCGCGGCCAAGCACGTGGGGGATACCGCCCGAAGGCGGCAGTCTGGGACAGACAACGGTATGATCAAGCTTCTGCTGACATGGGACATCAAGCCGGGCCAGGACCAGGAATACTTCGAGTTCATGGTCCGCGAGTTCGCACCGCGTATCACCCGGCTGGGGCTGACGCCAACGGAAGCCTGGTTTGCGGTCTATGGGGATTGCCCGCAGATCATGATGGAGGGCATCACCGACGACCTGGACACCATGCGCAAGCTGCTGGCGAGCGAGGACTGGTCGGAGTTGTACGGCAAGCTGTTGAATTACGTGGATAACTACGAGCAGAAGGTCGTGCGCGGCTCGCCGGGGTTCCAGTTGTAGCGCGTCACGACCACTGCACGCCCACTAACAGGCAAACCAACCAACAGGCAAACAAAAAGGCGGCTGGGGTTCCAGCCGCCGCTTTGTTTGTTTGGCGGAGGCGCGTCATTCGTGACCGCGTCAGTCGGCGCTGCTCGTAGTGCTCGACGATGCAGCGCTGGCGGTGCTCTCACCGCTCGTGCTGGACTTGTCGCTGCCGCTGTCGCCATCCTTCTTGGACGGCGTCGTCGCAAGGTTGTTGCGGCCCTTGCTGTCGGTCACGTACCAACCTGAACCTTTGAATACAATCCCGACGGCCTGCGGAACTCGGTGGGTATGACCCCCGCACTCAGGGCACTCGCTGATGGGGTCATCCGAGAACCTTTGACGCATGTCAAAGCGCACACCGCACTCGTCGCATTCATAGGTATAGACTGGCATAGCTCACCTCGATCCACTAACTCCACCGCAGAAGTATACTCGAACTCGTCGCTGCCGTAAAGCTGGGGCGAGTAAAAAATTTACAAGAAATTGCACATCGCCCCGTGCTTTGCGCAGTCCTGCGCCGCCAGAGCGGTTTGACTTTTGGGCAAATCTGCGTATGCTAGTCATTAGTTGGTTGCATCAACAAATTATACGGGTTTGCGTCACTTAGCAACTTAAAAAGGCTCACGACCTCCTTTTCCTCCGCGACGTGGCCCCTACCGCGCGGCGGTGGAGATCGCTCGCCCCTGCTTTTTCACGGCCGTATCCCCGACCGGGGACGGCCCTCTGACGCGTATCCTGCGTGGTCCGGCGCGGTATGGCAGCCTGGCCGCCGCTCTCAGATGATGCAACCGCAGCTTTGTTCTATCGTGGCCGGTCGTCGGTCATCCATGACCAGCATTCCGTTTGGATGCTAACAGGAGAGTTTAGACGGTGAAACAAGAAGTTACTCTAGGCGTTATTGTCGGCAACCGGGGCTTCTTCCCCAGCCACCTTGCCAAGAGTGGGCGGGCCACCATCTTGCAGGTGTTGGAGGAAGAAGGCATCAAGGCCATTGCCCTCAGCGAGCAAGACACCGAACACGGCAGCATCTTCACCCTGAGCGACGCACACAAGTGCGCCGACCTCTTCCGCGCTCACCGCGACGAGATCGACGGCATCCTGGTCACGCTGCCGAACTTTGGCGAGGAAAGCGCCATCGCCAATGCGCTGCGCTTCGCCGACCTGAACGTGCCGGTGCTGATCCAGGCGTTCCCCGACGATCCGCAGAAGATGGACATCCAGAACCGCCGTGACAGCTTCTGCGGCAAGATGTCAACCTGCAACAACCTGATGCAGTATGGCATCAAGTTCAGCCTGACCCGCAGCCACACCGTGGACCCGCTCAGCGCCGAGTTCCGCGAGGACCTGCACTGGTTCGCGGGCGTGTGCCGCGTCACGCGCGGGCTGCGCCGCGCCCGGTTCGGGATGCTCGGTGCGCGCCCGGTCGCGTTCAACACGGTGCGCTTCAGCGAGAAAATCCTGGAGCGGGCGGGCATCACCGTCGGCACGCTGGACCTCTCCGAGGCGTTCGGCCGGATCAACCGCCTGGCGGACACCGACGCGCGCGTGCAGGACAAGGTTAGCGCGATCCAGGCTTATGCGAACGCGCAGAAGGTCCCGGCGGAAGCCCTCCTGCGCATCGCCAAGCTGGGCGTGGTGATGGACGACTGGATGGCCGAGAACGAATACGACGCCACCGCCGTCCAGTGCTGGACGAGCATGCAGGAATTCTTCGGCGTGGTCCCCTGCACGATCATGAGCATGCTCAGCGACCGCCTGATGCCCTCCGCCTGCGAGACGGACATCGTCGGCACGACGGCCATGTATGCCCTCGCGCTCGCGTCCGGCAAGCCCAGCGCGCTGCTGGACTGGAACAACAACTACGGCGACGACCCGAACAAGGCCGTCGTCTTCCACTGCTCGAACCTGCCGCGCAGCGTGTTCGTGGACGAGATCCCGGTGATGGACTACCAGGAGATCATCGCGGGCAGCGTCGGCAAGGACAACACCTGGGGCACGATCTATGGGCGGATGCGCCCGGAGCCGTTCACCTACCTGCGCGTGAGCACGGACGACCTGTCCGGGAAGATCCGCGCGTACGTGGGTGAGGGGCGCTTCACGAACGACCCGATCGATACCTTCGGCGGGTTCGGCGTGGTCGAGGTGCCCAACTTCCAGAAGCTGCTGAACTACATCTGCGAGAACGGCTTCGAGCATCACGTCGCCGCCAATATGTCGCAGGTGGCCCGTGTGATCAACGAGGCGTTCAGCAAGTACCTGGGCTGGGACACCTACTACCACACCGCCTGATCGCCCCGGCACACCTCCGCACGTACCAGCGCCCGCACACGCTATGCGGGCGCTGCTTATTTCCGGCATGACCCATTCGGCCTATCCCCCCTATGCCACCCGGCCTATTCCGAAATCCGTCAGCTACCCCATGCAAGCCCCCTATATCCAAGCATATCCTTGATATGCGTCTGTTTGCGGCGTGTATCGTGCCGTGTCTGATGCCCGCCTTCCACCAACCCGGTACGTCGGCACAAGCGCCGCCCATCGCACCCAATTTGCCCCACACAGGCGCGTAGACATACGCCGACATGGCGTGCATGAACATGGCTTATAGGAAGAGGAGGAACGCAGTGAGAAAGAAGCAGCTTTCGATCAGTTTATTGGCCCTCGTCGCGCTGATGGCCTTTGGGGTCTTCGGCGTTACCGCACAGGATGGGACCCCCGAAGCA
>CAZGLU010000236.1:0-6192 GCA_964526095.1 uncultured Anaerolineaceae bacterium
AGTGCACTCGGAGACGAGGGCATCCGCGATGGAATCTCGTGTCTGGTGTTCAGACGTGTGCTCTTCAGATCTCCGCCAGGGATTACCTGGATTACCGCGCGGCGGGCGCGTCATTGATCTGGAGCATGAAGCCCGACATCCACGCCTTCCCGCAGGCGATCATCCGCGAGTTCCTCACGGCCAGCACGTACGTCGTGATGAACCACATCGAGGCGGCCTACGTCCTGGAGGCGCTCGGTTACACGGACCTGGAGGCGTGCCTCAGCCCGGTGACACGCGGCCTGCTGGTGACACAGGGCGCCGAGGGCGTGATCGTCGTGACGGAGGAGGGCCGGGCGCACGTGCCCGCCGTGCCGGTCGAGACGGTGGTGGACCCCACCGGCGCGGGGGATGGCTTCGTGGCGGGCTTCCTGGCGGGGCTGCTGCGCGGCGCAACGCCGGAGGTCGCGGCGCAGTTGGGCGCGGTCGTGGCCTCGTGCGTGCTGGAGCGCCTCGGCTGCCAGACGAACCTGCCGACCTGGGAGGCGGCGCTCGACCGCTACGCCCGGCATTTTGGCGCATTTGAAGGCTCAACGCGAGAGGTGAAGCCCTAGATGACCGAACCGACGCTCTATCTGCGGTGCCAGCCGGAGGACGTGGCGCCGCTGGTTTTGCTCTCCGGCGACCCGGCGCGCGTGCAGCGCACGGCGGACCTGCTGGACGACGCGCGCCTGATCGGCGTGAACCGCGAGTTCGCCGTCGCGACCGGCTCGTACTGCGGGACCCCGGTCACCATCGCCTCCGGCGGGATCGGCGCGCCCTCGACCGCCATCGCGCTGCACGAACTGGCGCAGCTTGGCGCGCGGGCCGTGGTGCGTGTGGGGACGATGATGGGCGTTGAGGCGCAGATGGGCCAGGTCGTGCTCTCGACCGGCGCCGCGCGGTTTGAAGGGACCTCGCCCGCCTACCTGCCGCTGGCCTACCCCGCCGTGCCGGATTGGGGCCTCACCCAAACGCTGGCGGACGCGGCAACGGGCGCCGACCTCGACACGCGGCTCGGTCCGACCGCCACCTACGACGCCTTTTACCCACACATGGCCCCGGAGCTGATCGACGCGGGGCCGCTGGACCTGGCGGAGCTACGCCGCGCGGGCGTGCTGAGCCTGGACATGGAGACGTCGCTGGTGTTCGTGCTGGGCGGCGTGCTGCGGCTCGCCGTGGCGGTGATGTGCGCCGTAACGGTGCAGGCGCAGCCCCACGCCCACCTGGACCCCGACGTGCGCGCCGATCTCGACGGGCGCATGGTGCGCGCCGCGCTGGAAGGACTGACCGCGTGGGGACGGGCACACCTCGCATAAGGAGCATGTGATTGGCTATGGCCGAGACACTTTTGATCAACGGGCAGTGGGTTGCCAGCGCGGACGGCGGCACGCAGGACGTCATCAACCCGGCCAACGGGGAGGTGATCCGCACCATCTCGAAGGCCACCGCGCACGACGTACAGGCGGCGTTGCAAGCCGCGACCGACGCCTTCCCCGTGTGGGCCGGGCTGTCGGCACGCGAGCGGGCGGCGATCATGCACCGGGCGGCGGACATCTTCCGTGCGCGCATCGACGAGGCGAACCGCCTGCTGACGCTGGAACATGGCAAGCCGCTGAACGACTCCAACAAGGAGAACCGCTACAGCGCCGACGTGATCGACTTCTACGCCGAGGAGGGGCGCCGCCTGGACGGGACCCACTTCGCCGGGGACCTCGGTCCGACGCACAGCTTCGTGCTGCGCCAGCCGGTCGGCGTCGTCGGCGCGATCACGCCGTGGAACTTCCCGGTGGACCTGCTCGCGTGGAAGCTGGGGCCGGGGCTGGCGGCGGGCTGCACGTTCGTGATCAAGCCGCCCAGCGAGGCGCCGCTCGCCGCGACGCTGTTCGTCGCCGCGTTCGTGGAGGCGGGCATCCCGCCCGGCGTGCTGAACATCGTCACCGGCCCGGGGAGCACCGTCGGCGCGGAACTGGTCACCAACCCGCTCAGCCGTAAGATCGCGTTCACCGGCTCGACCGCGACGGGGCTGTGGATCGCGCAGCAGGCCGCGGCCCAGTTGAAGCCGGTCACGCTGGAGCTGGGCGGCAGCGCGCCGTTCGTCGTGTGCGACGACGCCGACCTCGACATCGCCGTGCCGGAGGCGCTGCGCCGCGCGTACTCGCACACCGGGCAGATCTGCATCAGCGTCAACCGCATCTTCGTGCACCGCTCGCGCTACGACGAGTTCGTGGAGCGCTTCGCGGACGCCGCCCGACGGTTGCGCGTCACGGCGGACGGCCTGGCCGAGCCGGACGCGGACATGGGGCCGATGATCAACGCGGCGGCGCTGGAGACCGTCACGGCGCACGTCGCGGACGCGGTCGAGCGCGGGGCGCAAGTCGTGGTCGGTGGGGAGCCGCCTGCCGGACCGGCCTACGCGCGCGGCTACTTCTACCTCCCGACGGTGCTGACCGGCGTCACGCCCGACATGCGCGTGATGCGCGAGGAGACGTTCGGGCCGGTGGCGCCGATCGCCGCGTTCGACACGCTGGCCGAGGGCATCGCAATGGCGAACGACACGCCTTACGGGCTGGCGGCGTACGTGTACACCTCGGACCTGGACAAGGCGTATTACGCGGCGCGCCACCTGCGCGCGGGCGGCGTCGGCATCAACGTCAACGACATCACCGACATCCGCGCCCCGTTCGGCGGCATGAAGCAGAGCGGCATGGGCCGCGAGCTGGGCCAGCCCGGCATGGACGCCTATCTCGAATATAAGCACGTGCGCTTCCGCTACCGCGACCCGCGCTGACGCCGGTCGGGTGCGGGGACAGGGGGACCTCATGCAGCCACCACCGCCCGGCCCGCTCGACGGCGTGCGCGTGCTGGACTTCTCGCGCGTGCTGGCCGGGCCGTTCTGTACGATGATCCTGGGCGACCTGGGCGCGGACGTGATCAAGGTCGAGCGACCGGGGCGCGGCGACGATACGCGGGAATGGGGGCCGCCCTGGTCCGGCGAGGGTGAGGCGGCGCAGAGCGCCTACTACCTGTGCGCCAACCGCAACAAGCGCAGCATCACGCTGAACCTCAAGGCCGAGGCGGGGCGCGACCTCGCCCGGCGGCTGGCGGCGCAGAGCCACGTGGTCGTGGAGAACTTCGTGCCCGGCCAGATGGCGGGCTTCGGGCTAGGGTACGACGACCTCAGCGCGCTCAACCCGGCGCTCGTCTATTGCAGCATCACGGGCTTCGGCCAGAGCGGGCCTTACCGCGACCGCCCCGGCTACGACTACGTGATCCAGGCCATGAGCGGGCTGATGTCGATCACAGGACCGGCGGAGGGAGAGCCGGTCAAGGTGGGCGTGGCGATCTCGGACGTGATCGCGGGCCTGTTCGCCGCCACGTCGATCCTCGCCGCGCTGCGCCACGCCGAGCGCACCGGGCAGGGCCAGCACCTCGACCTCGCCCTCCTCGACACGCAGATCGCGGCGCTGGTCAACGTCGCCAGCAACTACCTCGTCAGCGGCGAGGCGCCCGCCCGGACCGGCAACCAGCACCCGAACATCGTGCCCTACCAGACCTTCCGCGCCGCCGATGGCGAGTTCGTGCTGGCCGTCGGCAACGACGCGCAGTTCGCGCGGCTGTGCGCGATCCTCGCGCGGCCGGACCTGCCCGCCGACCCGCGCTTCGCAACCAACCCGGCGCGCGTCCAGCACCGGGCGGCGCTCGTCGCGGAACTGGAGGCGGCCTTCGCGGCCCGCCCCGTCGCCGCGTGGATCGCGGACTTCGTCGCCGCCGGGATCCCCGCCGGGCCGATCAACGACATCCCGGCGGCGCTGGCCGATCCGCACGTGCAGGCACGCGGCCTGCTCGCAACAGTCGAGGACGTGACGCTGGTCGGCTCGCCGCTCAAGCTGTCCGCCACGCCGCCGGTGGTACGCCGCCCGCCGCCGCGTCTGGGCGAGCACACGGACGCCGTGCTGCGCGAGGTGCTCGGACTGGACGAGGCCGCAATCGCCGCCTGCCGGGACGCGGGCGCGCTGTAGCGGTGGGGCGCGACGCTACGGTACGTCAGCGCAGAATGGACGCGGCCATGCGCCGGTAGGTGTGGCGCTTGCCGCGCAGCGCGATCGAGAACGCGAGGATGTTTTCCGGGATGGGCATCCCGGCGAGGCCCGCCTCGTCCAGGCGCACGGCGTCCGCGCCAAGCTGCTTGCATGCCAGCGCGATCTGCCCCATCGTCTCCGTCGAAGCGCCCTCCACCGACCCCGTCACGAACAGCCATGCCAGCCCGCCGCGCTCGTGAACCGCGTCGATGATCTGTGCGGTCGGCTCGAAGCGCCAGCCCTGCTTGCTGCCCGGCGCCGGAAGGCCGATCCCGGCGCAGCCCGCGTCGAGCAGCGGCCCGGCGTGCTCCCAATACGCCGCGACGCCCGCCGCGTCACGCGGGGCGGGCAGGCTGAACGAGGGCACGCCGATCAGCAGCACGTCGCCGCCGCTCCGCTCGTGGATCAGGCGCGCCGCCGCCCGCATCATCTCCGGCGTGCCGCCCATCGCGGGCCGCACGTAGAGGAAGATCAGGTCGGCTCCCTGCGCCAGAACGCGCTCGACGGACGCCTCGTGGACACGCCGCCCGCCGAGGCCCGCGCCCGCCTCGGGGTCCGCGACGATCAGGTTGACCCCGACCGGGCGGCCCAGCAGCCGCTTATACGCCGCGAGCGGTGCCGGTTCGGGCAGCAGCGCCGCCGGGACCCCGGCGATGGCCGGGGCAAAGGGATCGTAGCGGTCCAGGGCGATGATGTCCGCGCCCATCGCCGCCGCGATCTCGCCCTGGGAGACGCCCTCCACCGGCGGCTCGACCGTGGCGATCACCTCCGCCGCCAGGGTGCGCCCCTCCGCGCGGCGGATCGACTCGGCCAGGTCCGGGCCGCGCATGGCCCAAAAGTCGCTGGCCTCCGCGTCCAGCAGGCGGCGCGTCACCGGCCACCTGCCTCTGTCACGCGGCGGGCCGCCTGCATGAACGCGCGCGCACGTTCCGGATCGACCGGGTTCTCCGCGCGGCCCCCCACCTTCAGCGCCGACCCGACGATCGCACCGTCCGCCACGCGCAGCACGTCTGGCAGGGATTCCTGCGTCGCGCCGCTGCCGACGACCACCGGCACGCTCACGACGCGCTTGACCTCAGCCACCGCGTCAAGCGGCGTCGCCTGCCCGGTCGCCGCCCCGGTCACGATCAGCACGTCCGCGCCCGCGTTCTGCGCGTCCCGCGCGGAGTCGATCAGCGGCTGCTCAAGCAGGTTGCGCGTGTACTTGGTCTGGATGTCGGCCCAAAGCTGGACGTCCGTCGCGCCGAGCATCTGCCGGTAGCGCGTGATCTGCGCCGAGCAGGGATGGACCAGCCCCTGCGCGGAGATCACGGTGTCCACGAACACCTCGACGCGCACGAACTGCGCGCGGCAGGCATAGGCCAGGGCGATCTCGGCGCGGTAGGCATTGAACTGCACGTTGACGCCGAGCGGCAGGTCCGTCATCTCGCGGATGGTGGCGGCCACACCCGCCATCACGGCCAGTTGGGCGGGCGTCGGCTCGCCGGGCAGGTACGGCTCGTCGCCCAGGTTCTCCACGATCAACGCGTCGATCCCGGCGTCGATCAGCGCCCCGGCGTCGGCGCGTGCCTGGCGGTAGATCGCGTCCACATCGCCGCCGAAACGCGGGGACTCCGGCAGCGGCAGCAGGTGCACCATGCCGATCATCGGCTTGCGGCCATCAAACAGCGCGGGCGTGGTCATCGGTTACTCAATCTCCCCTCAGGTGAATCGTCACGCGGCCTCGACTATACCACGCCAGGGGGCGAGCAGGAAGGTACCTGGAAGGAAGGCGCGCAGGGCCTGGGGCAGCCCTGCGCGGATGTGTGCGAAGGGGCTAGCCCAGCTTGCGCTGGAAGAAGCGGACCATCTCCTCGAAGGCGTCCTGTGCGACTTCATCCTGCCGGAGCTGCCCGCCGTCCAGCATGAAGCCGTGCGGCTCGCCGTAGTACACCTTCAACTCAAACGTTTTCCCTGCCTCGGTCAGCGCATTGGCGTAGTCGTAGATCTCGCCGATGGGGCTTGGCTGGTCAGCCGTGCCGTGGATCATCAACATCGGCGCGTCAAGATCGGAAGAGCGTCGTGTAGGGAAAGAGTGTAGGATAGGGTGTAG
>CAZGLU010000237.1:0-6191 GCA_964526095.1 uncultured Anaerolineaceae bacterium
CATACGCGATATGAGCGGTGACTGGAGTTCAGACGTGTGCTCTTCCGATCTCGCCCCGCCGCCGACCAGCAGCAGCGCGAAGCCGGTAGCGGCGGAATAGGGCGGCGACGGCTCCGGCGCTTCGGACGCGTCCGCATGGGCGTCGGGGCGCGCGAACAGCCGTCCCACGACCAGCCCGATCAGCGCCAGCAGCCACAGCTCGCTCGGCAGGCCGATCAACCGCTGCCGCAGCACGTCGGGCAGCACGTCGCCCAGGCCCGCCGCGCCGCCGACCGCCGCATACACCGCGCCGCGCACGTCCGCGCTGTTCCACGCCGCGACGCCCAGCACCACGGCCATCAACAGCGCCGTGCCCAGCGTGAAAACCACCGCGAACAGCGCCGCCCCGATGTTGAAGCGCCGCCCCGCGCGGACGGCCTCGACGGCGGCGAACAGGGTCAGGATCACCAGGAACGTGCCGAATTGCAGGAACATCTGCTGCCACTGCGTCGGGTAGATGGCGTTGGGCAGCACGCCGCCCGCCTGCGACGTGAAGCTGATGATCCACGGCAGGTAGCAGGCGAGCGTGAGGGCGACGATCAGCGCGGCGAAGCGCAGCACGCCCCACAGGTCGGCGGTCGTCAGCACGCCCCGCGCCCGGATCACGCGGCGCAGCGCCTCCGCCCCAGCCAGCAGCGGCAGGTAGACAAGGTCCCACGAGTTCATGAACGCCATGCCGCCGACCCAGATCGCGTAGAGCAGCATCTCCGCGCGGCTCAAGGGCGCCTCGCGCAGCACGAGGTTGAGCATCAGCCCCAGCGCCAGCACGGCGAACGGCAGCGCCAGGACATGCGGGTGCATGTCGGCCAGCACGAAGCTGAACGCCGGGAACTCCGCGATCGGCTGCGCGCCGACCGGCGTCCCGGTCAGGTCGCGGTCGTGGATCACGCGGCTGTAGCGGAACCACCACCAGTGCCACGGCACGCCCGTCTCCGTGAAGGACGCGAAGTCGTCCTCCCAGTTGGGGATCGTGTCGCCGTCGCTGTCCACGAAGCGCGGGTCGGCGTCGGGGGTCGGGAGGCGGTCCTCGACGTCCCAGAACTCGAAGTAACCCGCATCGACCCGCCCTGCCACCGCGCCCCGGTACGGCAGCTCGACCAGGGCGGTGCCGAGGTTCCCCATCAGCACCAGGAAGCACAGCGCCAGGGCACCCGCGCCGAGCGCCGCCGCACGGCTCCCCGCCTGGAAGAGGCCGAGCGGCCCCCGCGCGCGCACCATGTTATAGACCACGCCCAGCGCCCCAACCCCGGTCTGCGCGAACAGGAAGGCCAGCATCAGGTTGAAGCCGGTCCCGCTGTTCACGCCGCTCAGGTCGGAGAGCATCGCGGCGATGACGTAGCCGAAGTAGTAGTAGCTGATCGCGTAGCCGCTCAGCCACCCGTCGTTCGGCGGGAAGGTCGCGCTCTGCCGGATGCTGCTGAGGAACATGATCTCCATCGGCTTCTCGGTGCTGAACATCTCCGGGTTGTGCGCCCGGAAGTACGACCAGCCGACGAACAGCAGCGCGAACAGCACCTCGCCCACGACGATCAGCGGCGCCTGCTCGCGGAGCCAATCCTGGAACGAGGGACGCGCGCGCCACCGCGCTACGCTCACGGCGCTGGCGAGCGCCACCAGCAGCACGGCGAGCAGCATGTCGCCCGGCGCGTTGCGCAGCAGCCCGACGCTCGCCAGGAACCAGAAGACGAACGCGATCAGCATCACGCCCGCCGCACGCGCCAGCGTGTAGCCGCGATCCGGCAGCCCGCCGAGGACGCGGGAGAGCAGCGGCCAGACGGCCAGCCCGGCCAGCGTGACCAGCAGCCACCAGCTCAATAAGTCGCCGCCCTCGCGGCCTAACCAGTCCCACATGCGCTATCGCACCTGTCCGCTCTCAACAACCCCGGATCAGCCCGCCGGGCCGCGCGCCGCGACCGGCTCGCCCAGCGCCGCGCCGGGCACGACGCGGTAGATCGTACTCATGTACACGCTCTCGGCGGGACATTCCTCAGCTTCCTCAATATCAAGCGCCAGACAGCCCGGCTCCTCGTAGACGCGCTCCAGCAGCCCCATCTCGACCATGTCCTCGAAGATCGCCAGCGCCGCCGAGTGGCCCGCCGTCGGCCTGCCCACCTCCGGATCGATCAGGATGTCCCCATAATACACGCGCTCCAGCACGCCGACGACCACGTATTCGATGTCGTAGGCGTCGATCAGGCGCCACGCGGCCTCGATCCCTTCGCGCCCGGTCAACTGGTAGAAGGCGGCGATGTTGTTCTCCCGCGTGACGATCACCTGGTCGAGTTGCGGCAGGCTGTGCTGCTGGACCTGGTGGAAGCGCCAGCCCAGCACGGTCGGCAGGCCGGTGTAGATGCTCACCCGCGCGTTCCACTTGTACTCGGACGGGAAGGCATGCCCCTCCATGATCACTGGCGTGCCCTCGACGTGCTCTTGCAGCCAGCGGATCAGCTTGTAATCGCCCTCCAGGCTGAACCAGATGCCGTTCTCGCCGTGGACCGCGTGCGGCATGTAGTCCATGCCGTCGAGCGTGAGCGGCGTGTCTTCGGCGTTGAAGCGGTTCATCCAGCGCGCCTGCGTGCCCAGGATCGGGTACAGCAGCCCGACCATCAGCAGCGCGCCGAGGGCCACCTGCCAGCCGTAGCGCAGCGGGCGCCGCCAGCGCGCGGACGCGGGCAGCATCCACGCCAGCGCGACCGCGCTCACCACGCTGAGGAAGAACCACACTTGCAGGTAGAACTTGAACACCGTGTTCTGCCGCCCGATGTCCCCGAACAGCACGATCACCTCGACGCCGATCGTGATCGCCAGTGCCAGCACGATCAGCGGGTAGAGCATGCGCAGGTACGGGTGCTGGCCGGGCACCAGGAACAGGACGACCGCCCAGATCAGCAGCGGACCGGCGACCTGCAGCGCGGGCAGGTCGCGCGCGCCGATGACCAGCGAGAGCAGCAGCCCTCCGGCCACGACCAGCGCGCCCAGCCCGACCGGCACGGCCAGCCCTTGCAGGTCCCGCACGTGGAAGCGTCGCAGCACGCGCCCCGTCTGCCACAGCAGGAACCCGGCGACGACCAACAGGAAGAGGCCGTGCACGTACAGGTACGCCCACAGCGGCGTGCGCCCGCCCTCCCACGGCTGCACGCTGGTGTAGGCCGTGTTGAACGTGCGCGTGAAGGGCAGCGCCGCGACCGCTGCCGCCACGAAAAACAGCGCGAGCCGCCCCAGCCACGCCAGCAGCGTCGGCTTGTCGATGTAGGCCCGCAGCGCGACGAGCGCCGCCCCGTAGGCCAGCGCGACGAGCGCCAGCCCGCCCGCGATCCACAGCAGCATGCTGGCCGGGGTCAGCGTCGCCTCGATGGGCGTCTCGCCGGGCTGCAACACGCGGCCCGCCTGCTCCAACGCCTGGCTGTGACGCACCAGGTAGTAGCCGACGCGCGCGATCACCGCCACCGGCACGATCAGCAGCGCGGGCCACAGGATCAGCACGCGCCGGGGGTGCAGCCAGCCCCACAGCCGCGCCGCCGCCCGCGAGGGGGGCCGGTCGCCCAGGCGGCGCACCGCGCCGAGCCAGGCCGCATACGTCAGCGCGGCGGGCGCCAGGATCAGGAACGTGATCCAGTCCCAGGAGTTGGTGGGCCGCAGCACGCCCACCGCCAGCCCGCCGACGACCAGGGCCAGCGCCGCCTCCCACCAGCGCCGCCGCCCGCGCCCGGCGGCCAGCACCTCGGCCAGCAGCCACAGCAGCGCGAACAGGTAGACCGGCATCGAGAGCATGTGCGCGTGCAGGTCGCCGTACAGGAACGTGAAGTACGGCATCTCCGCGATGGCCGGACCCACGCCGGGGATGTCGTTGATGATGCGCGTCGGGTTCCAATACCAGTTGCTCGGCGGCGCCATCAGCTTGGCGCCCTTCGCCAACTTCTCCACCCCGCCGAAGAACGCGCCGATCTGCTCGCGTAGGTTCTGCATCCCGTAGGACCACACCCGCGTCAGCGGCAGGTGCTCGACCGCCGCCTCGATGTACGCGTTCGTGCGTGTCTGCGCGCGCTGCGTCAGGGTCACGACGTCGTTCGGCTCCGTCGGGTCGCGGCCATACTCGGCCCGGAAGTCCTCGACCTCCTCGGCATAGTAGCGGTCGAAGATCGCCTGCCGCTCCGCCTCCAGCTCCGCCCGGCGGACCTCCGCCAGCGGCGGGCGCGGACCCCACCCGTCGAGCGCGGCCACCTGTCGCGTGAACTCCAGCAGCGTGCCGAGGTTGCCGATCACCACCGCCAGCACGACCGCCAGCAGCCCCGCCAGCCACGGGTTGCCGCGCGGCAATGACGGCCAGCGCCGGGGGTGCGCGGCGCGGTCGGGGTCGGTGTCGCGGCTCTTGACCCAGTTGTAGGCGATGCTGAACACGCCCGCCCCGGTCATGGCGTACAGCGTGGGGATGATCAGGTTGTACGCCAGCGAGGGCCGGATGCCGAGCAGCTTGACCGGCGCGCCGACGATCACGTAGCCGAAGTAGTAGTAATTGATGTAGCCACCCGCGTGCCACGGGTCGAGGGGCGGGAAGATCGTGCTGCGCAGCACCGCGTTGAAGTAGGCGAAGTCCATCGGCTTCTCGCCGCCGAATGAGCCATGCCACAGGTCCGGGTTGCCCAGGCGCACGCCGATCATCGCCGCGAACAGGGCCGCGCTCAGGGCCTCGATCGCCAGCAGGTAGCGCCAGTGCGCGCGCAGGTACGTGACGAACTCGACGCGGCGCGGCCAGATGACCAGCCCGCTCAGCGCGGCCAGCGCCAGCAGCAGCACGGCGATCCCGGCACGCGACCACGCCAGGATGTTCAGCGACCCGGCGGCCCACGCGGTCCACGCCACCAGCAGCCACGCGACCAGCTTCGCCGCCGGGTAGGCGCGGTCCGGCAGCGACGGCAGCAGCGCCGCCAGCAGCGGCCACGCCAGCCACCCCGCCGCGATCATCAGCAGCCACCACACGACCACCGCCGCGACCTGGCTGCGGTTGAGCAGGCTGTCCATGTCGAACAGGTCGGACCACGTCCCGCCCGCCCGCTGGATCGCGCGCTGCTCCGGGTCGAGCAGCAGCGCCGTGGGGCTGGCGTCGGCCTGCAGCGAGGTCCACGGGATGACGCCGACCGGCTGCGGGTCGGGGACGAACGTGCCACCGGCGGTGCTCGCCGTGCGCAGCGACACGCTTTCCAGCACGCCCCGCGCCAGTGCGGGCGTATATTCAGGCGTCTTGCGGAAGACGAACACGACCGGGTGATCGTAGACGTGATAGGCTTCCTCGGCCTCCCAATGGTCGTTAAGCCAGCCCGGCAGGTCGTCGGTGGGCAGGACCTGGTCCCGGATGGTGATCGGGCCGATGCGTGGCGCCGACTCGAACGTTCGGACCAGCTCAAAGCCCAGGTCGCCGCCGAACAGCGCCTCGTAGAAGCGCGTCGTCATCGGCCAGCGCATCGGCAGGCGCGTCAGCGCGTCGTAGAAGCGGTTGCTGGTGATCACCAGGTAATCCGCCTGGTCGAGCGCCAGCAGCATGGCGTCCCGCTTCTGCTGGTTGTCCTCGCTGACCATCCACAGTTGGATGCCCTGGTAGTGCGAGCCGTACATGCCGTTCGCCGTACAGGTCAGGCTGGAGAGGCCCGAGGGCAGGTCGTCGCGGTAGACCATGTCCTCCGGCAGCGGGCACACCGGCCAGGGCACGGGGTCGTCCCACGCGCCTTCCCACGCGATCACCGGGCCGGAGGTGTAGATCGGGTCCTGAGCCTCCACGACCAGCGTCGCCACCTGCCGGTTGCCCGCCTCGTCGAACGCACGCACGCGCAGCGGCGGGTCGAACGTCACCGTTTGCGGCGCGCCGAGCGGGTTCGCGCCCGCGTTGAAATCGCCGGTGATCGTCGCCCGGACGGACTCGCCGCCCGGCGCCTCGATCGTCAGCGTCACGGTCTCCTCGTCCGCGTCGCGCAGCACGTCGCCCAGGTGCGGGATCTCCAGCGTGCGGATCTCGCCGTCGATCGGGATGGGGAACGGGATCGCGTCCCGCCCGCCGGGGGTCCACTGTGTCGGGGTCGCCGGGATGTCGTCGCCGTAGCCGGTCAGCACGGGCTAGATCGGAAGAGCACACGTCTGAACTCCAGTCACGAGATTCCATC
>CAZGLU010000238.1:0-6162 GCA_964526095.1 uncultured Anaerolineaceae bacterium
GATAATGAGCGGTGACTGGAGTTCAGACGTGTGCTCTTCCGATCTCCCGGCGGTAGACCGCGTGCGCGCCCTGCCGGGCCTGGAGAACCTCGCGCTCTGGCGGGACGTGGGCCTCGGCTCGAATAACTGGGTGGTCAGCGGCGACCGCACCGAGAGCGGCCTGCCCCTGCTCGCCAATGACCCGCACCTCAGCATTATGATGCCGTCGATCTGGTACGAGGTCGGGCTGCACTGCGTCGAGTTGAGCGACGCGTGCCCGTATGACGTGGCGGGCTTCAGCTTCGCCGGTGCGCCGTTGGTGGTGATCGGGCACAACCAGCACATCGGCTGGGGCGTGACCAACGTCGGCACGGACGTGCAGGACCTCTACATGCTGGAGATCAACCCGGCGAACCCGCTGCAATACCGTTATGAGGGCGCATGGCGGGATATGGAGGTCATCACCGAGACGATCACGCCCTGGAACGGGCCGCCGGTCGAGCACGAGATCCGGCTGACGCACTTCGGCCCGGTGGTGAGCGACGTGTTCGATGCGCCGGTGCCGGTCGCGCTGCGCTGGGCCTCCGCCGAGCCGAACCGCAACTTTGAGTCGCTGCTGCTGCTCAACAAGGCCACGAACTGGGAGGAGTTCCAGGCCGCCGTCGCGCGGTTCGACCTGGCGGCGCAGAATTTCGTCTACGCCGACACGGCCAACAACATCGGCTACGTGATGTCGGGCCGGGTGCCGGTGCGCGTTGACGGCCACGACGGAACGCTGCCGGTGGATGGCACGACCGCCGCATACGAGTGGCGGGGCTTCGTGGACCCGATGGATAACCCGCGCCTGTTCAACCCGCCGGTGGGCAGCATCGTGACGGCCAATAACGCGGTGCTGGCGCCGGAGGACTTCCCGACGGTGATCAACGTGGATTGGGCTTACGGCTACCGCGCCGCGCGGATCGAGACGCTGCTTCAGGCGACCGAGGTCCACAGCCCGGAGACGTTCGCCGCGATCCAGTTCGACAGCTACAACACGGCGGCGGCGCTGCTGGTGCCCGCGCTCAACGAGCGGGACCTGGGCAGCGAGGGGCTGAACGAGATGGCGGCCTGGCTGGCGGAATGGGATTACCAGAACGCGGCGGACAGTCCGCAGGCGGCGGCGTTTAACGCGTTCTGGGCGGCGTTCCTGCCGCTGGTGTTTGACGAGTTGCCGTTCTACGAGCCGTCCTTCAGCACGTACCGGCTGGCGCTGATGCTCGACCAGCCCGATCATCCCGCGTGGGCCAACGCGGAACTGGGCACGAGCGATCCCACCGAGTTGATGGCGCGTGCGTTGACCGAGGCACGCCAGTTCCTGGAGGATACCTACGACATCCATCCCTCCGCGTGGCGCTGGGGGTTGATGCACGTCGCGCACTTCCGTGCCGCCCCGCTCGGCCAGCTTCCGGAGGGGTTGGACGCCCGGCTGGACCAGGTGCTGCCGTATGTGATGAACCTGTTTAACCGCAGCGTGCGCGTCGGCGGGGGCGGGGAGAGCATCAACGCGACCGGCTGGAGCGTGGAATCCGGCACGTTCGAGGTGGAGTCGTTGCCCAGCCTGCGCATGATCCTCGACCTGAGCGACTTCGACAACTCGCGCGTGGTACACACTACCGGGCAGAGCGGCAACCCTTCCAGCCCGCACTATGCCGACCAGATGCCCCTGTGGGCGGCGGGCGAATACCACGCACACTACTTCAGCCCGGCGGCGGTCGAGGCCCATATGGTCGAGACGTGGCTGCTGACCAGCGAGCCGCTCGGCTGAGGCGGGGGCGGTCCGTGCAGGGGACGCGGGCAGGCCCGGCCTGGTGTTGGGGTGTAGTTTGGGTCTAAATTATCGGGATGCCAAGTAATTTTCGTCGATCCCGTGTCATCTATGATTGGGGGCCGCCCGTGCCCGCCCCTGGAACCGACTGCATACAGGTGCAAGGAGTGTCGGATGGCGCATGACGCCGAACTGTACAAGAACTTGATGGCGCAGTGGGCCAGCGGCGTCACTGTCGTCACGACCGCCTGCGACGGCGAGTGGCAGGGGCTGACCGTCAGTTCGTTCACGAGCGTCAGCTTGCAGCCGCCGATGGTCCTGGGATGCATCGGGCAGGAGTAGCCCGCTCGGGCGTGCAACGAGCGCAGCGGGGCCTTCGCCGTCAGCATCCTCAGCGCCGAGCAGGTGGAGTGGGGGCTGCGGTTCGCGGGCCTGCTACCGGGCATCACGGATCGCTTCGCGGGCATCGCGTGCACCACTGCGGCGACGGGCAGCCCGATCCTGCCGGACGTGCTCGGCTGGCTGGACTGCCGCGTGCGCCACGTGTATCCGGGTGGCGATCACACGATCTTCGTGGGCGAGGTGCTGCAAGGCGAGGCGTTAGAGCCGGCTGGCCGGCCATTGCTGTACTACCACCGGCAGTGGGGCGACTTCAGCGCGCTGCCGGATGCGGACGCCTGACGCAGCGCCCGCTGACGGGTGGGCGCGGCAAGGCAAAAAACAACGCGGCGCACGACACGCCGCGTTGCTGTGTGCGGGGGCGGCCCGGATCAGATTTCCACGCCGCTCACGATCGCATCGATGCGGCTCAGCACGTCCTCGTCCAGCGTTACGTCCAGCGCCTTGAGCGTTTCCTCGAGCTGGCTGACCCGCGTCGCGCCCGTGATCGCGCTGCTGACGCCGGGCTGGCGCAGCGTCCACGCGATGGCGAGCTGCGCGCGCGTCACGCCCAGCTCGTCGGCGATGGGCTTGAGCTTGCGGACGGCCTCCACCGGGTCCTGGCGCCCGTGCGTGCGGCGCAGCCATGCCTCCTGGGCGAGGCGGCTGTCCTCCGGGATGCCGTCGTCGTACTTACCGGTCAGCAGGCCGCTGGCGAGTGGACTCCACACCACCAGCCCGATCCCGTTGCGTTCGGCCAGCGGCAGGATCTCGTCCTCGATGCGACGGCGGTGCAGCAGGTTGTACTGCGGCTGCTCGACCTGGGGCCGGTACAGGTTGTACCGCTCGCAGATGTCCAGCGCCTCCTGGATCTGCGCGGCGGTCCACTCGCTCGTACCCCAGTACAGGACCTTGCCCTGGTGGATCAGGTCGTCCATCGCGCGCACCGTTTCCTCAACGGGCGTATGCTCGTCGAAGCGGTGGCAGAAGTACAGGTCAAGGTAGTCCGTGCCGATGCGCTGCAAGGACCGGTCGATGCTCTCCATGATGTGCTTGCGCGACAACCCCTGATCGTTCGGGTCGTCGCTCATCGGCCAGTACACCTTGCTGGAGATGACGAGCGTGTGGCGCGGAAAGTCCTTGAGCACCGAACCCATCAGGGTTTCGGCCGCGCCCTTGGCATAGATGTCCGCGATGTCAAAGAAGTTGATGCCGTTGTCGTAGGCGGTGGTGATGATGTCGCGGGCAAGCTCGAAGTCCGTGATGCTGCCGCCGAACGTGATCCAGCCGCCCAGGCTCAGCTCGCTGACCTGGATGCCAGCGCGTCCCAAGTGACGGTACCTCATGAAGTGTTTTGCTCCTTGGTGAATGAAAAACCCCCAACAATTGTCGCCAATCGTGGCGCGAGCCGCTACCCTTCCTCCCCGACGCGGAGGACCACGCGCCCCTGGATCTGCCCCGCGAGGATCTGCTCGCTCAGGTCGAAGATGCGGTCCAGCGGCTCCACACGCGTGATCCGGTCGATGACCTCGCCGGGCAGCTCCTCCGCGATGCGCGCCCAGATGGCCCGGCGGCGGGCGGGCTGGATGTTGACCGTGTCGATCCCCGCCAGGCTGACGCCGCGCAGGATGAACGGGTACACCGTCGTGTGCAGCTCGGCGCTGCCCGCCAGCCCGACCGCGGCGACCACGCCGCCGATCAGGGTCGTAGCCAGCACCGTCGCAAGCGTAGCGCCCCCCACCGTGTCCACGGCGCCCGCCCAGCGCCCGCCCTCCAGCGGCTTCGAGGGGCGGTCGAGCATGTCGCGGCTGATCACCTCGCTGGCGCCCAACGCGGTGAGGTAGTCCGCCATCTCAGGGCGGCCCGTCGCGGCGACGACGGTGTAGCCCCGGTGCGCGAGGATGGCGACCGCCATGCTGCCCACGCCGCCGGAGGCGCCGGTGACCAGGATCGGGCCGTGCTCCGGCTCGATCCAGTGATCGTCAAGCGCGACGGCGGCCATCATGGCGGCGAAGCCCGCCGTGCCGACGCCCATCGCCTGCTGCGGCGACAGGCCCTCCGGCAGGCGTGTGAGTGAGTCCGCGTTCAGCCGGGCGTACTCGGCGTAGCCGCCCCAATGCTGCTCGCCCAGCCCGGCGCCGACCGCCACGACGCACTCACCCGGCTCAAAAAGGGGCGACTCGGATTCCTCAACGGTGCCGACCAGGTCCACGCCGGGGACCATGGGGAAGCGGCGGATGATCTTGCCGCGCCCGGTGACGGCCAGACCGTCCTTGTAATTCAGGCTGGAGTAGGCGACCTTCACCAACACCTCGCCGGGCGGCAGCGCGTCACGCTCCAGGGTGGTGAACTCCGTTTGCGTCTCGCCGTCGATCAGGGTGACCAGCAGGGCCTTAAAAGAATCTGACATAATATTCTCCGTGTGCTTTGAAGCTGATAAGGAAGTCGATAAAAAAGCAGGCCATCATCCCCGCTGATGGCCTGCTGCTGTTACGTGGCACCATCACCTTACGATTATGCGCCCATCACTGCGCGCGGGCCGACTGCCTGAACCGCAGCCAGATCCCCGCCTCGCGCGCGCCAAGCAGGAGCATCTCGCGGATACCCTGGTCGCCTGTTTCGTCCTTCCGGTAGATCAGGATATCCGTGCCGCCGGTGTCGATCTCGCCCAGCTCCCAGTCGAGATAGGGCGTCAAAACCCCGAGCACGTCCTCCTCGCTGTCCGAAGCGGAGGTGTTGACTTCCAGGCGCCTGGCGTTCGGGTATTTCGTTGCTAGAGCACCCAAATGGATCTCCTCGTGGTCTCCCACGGTCTTGTCGAGCCGAACCAGGTTCGGGTAAATGCATATTTCGAATAGTGCCCCTATTATACCCGGGTTTTCAGCCCGCAGGATAGCGGATTCCGCACGTCAGTCCCCGGTTTCGGTCGCCTGGGCTGTGACGCCGGGGGCCAGCGATGCCGCCTTCGGGACGCCGCCCGGCCACCACGTCCAGCGCCCAAAGAAGGTCGCCAGCGCCGGGTCGAGGATCGTGCGCACGACGAACGTATCGACCAGCACGCCGAACGCGACGGCGAAACCGATCTCGACCAGCCCTCGGATCTCGCCGGAGATCATGGCGCCGAACGTGCCCGCCAGGATGATGCCCGCCGAGGTGATGATCGCGCCCGTCCGCGCGACGGCGACGTGCACGCCCTCGCGCATGCCGTGGTAGCCGACCTCCTCCTTGATGCGCCCGAACAGGAAGATGCTGTAGTCGATCCCGAGCGCGACCAGGAACACGAACCCGAAGAACGGCACGTACCACGTCAGCCCTTCGGCGTCGGTCAGCGTCTTGAACAGCGCGTTGGTGACGCCGAGCGTGAACGTGAAGCTGAGCAGCACCGTCCCGATCAGGTAGAGGGGCGCGACGACGCTGCGCAGCATGACCAGCAGCACGAGGAAGATCCCGAACAGGACGAGGCTGATGGCGCGCAACATGTCGCCGTCCATGGTGTCCTTGACGTCGGTCAGGGTCGGCGCCGTGCCGCCGACGACGGCCTCGGTACCGTCAGCCGTGTAGCGTGCCAGCAGCGCGCGGATGTCGTGCGTGACGTCCATCGCCTCATAGCTGGTCGGCGGGAGGTCCAGGATCACGTCGAGCTTGTAGGCCGTCGCGTCGTCGTTCAGGTGGTTGGCGACCAACATACCTAACTGCGCCGCGCTCTCGTCGTCAGCCCCTGCCATCACCTCGGCCAGCAGGTCGAGGAACATGGTCGGCAGCACATAAGGCTCCTCGACCGTCTCGAACCGGGCGGCCAGCCCTTCCACCGCGCCCGCCAGTTCGTCCCGGCCCTGGACGAGGCGCAGCGGGTTCGCCAACATCTCGCGGATCAGCACCAGGTTCGCGTCGTCCGCGACCTCCGGGAAGCGCTCGGCCAGCAGGTCGAAGTAGCCGCGCAGGCCCTCCAGCACGGCAGATCGGAAGAGCGTCGTGTAGGGAAAGAGTGTAGGATAGGGTGT